>NZ_JBEXKC010000096.1:0-23158 GCF_040609475.1 Streptomyces sp. NPDC004667
CTGCTCAAGCACACCACCCGCACGGTCAAGGCGATCGTCAAGGAGATCCCCTCGCGGCTGACCCTCGACGACCTCTCCCAGCACCCGGCCCCCGGACAGCTCGTGGCCAACGACATCGGTCGCGTCGTCGTGCGCACCGCCGAGCCGCTCGCGCTCGACGCCTACGCCGACTCGCGCCGCACCGGGTCCTTCCTGCTGATCGACCCGGCCGACGGCACCACCCTGGCGGCGGGCATGGCGGGCGAGTCCTTCGCCTCCCAGGCCAAGACGGCCGTCCAGGCGGATGAAGAAGGGTGGGACTTCTAACCCATGCTGTCCGACATCTACTCCACCTTCGCGAAGGAGGGCGGCCGCGTGGGCAGCGGCGCCCTCGGCAGCGGCCAGGGAGGGGTGGCGCGATGTGCGCGATGACGTACGCGCACCGCATGCGCGCCCTCACCCCCCACGAGTCGTACCCGTCCTTGCTCCAGAAACGAAGACGTGCGTCATGACGCCATGACGCTACGAGAGGAAGTCCTCCCGTGCCTGCCACCGGTACCACCCGCACCACCCTGCGCCGCGGCATCGTCGCCGCCGCCGCCCTGCCGCTCCTGATCGGCGCCCTCGCCTCCTGCGGCTACGGCTCCGAGGCGAAGAAGGACGAGCCCAAGGACACCGCGGCCTCGAACGTCGCCGACGGCGGCAAGAAGCTCTCCGCCTCCGAGGTCCGCATCGGGTACTTCCCGAACCTGACGCACGCCACCGCTCTGGTCGGCCTCCAGGAGGGCCTGATCGAGAAGGAACTGAACGGCACCAAGATCAAGCCGCAGTCCTTCAACGCCGGTCCGTCCGAGATCGAAGCCCTCAACGGGGGCTCTCTCGACATCGGTTTCATCGGCCCCTCGCCGTCGATCAACGGCTACGTGAAGTCCAAGGGCCAGAACCTGCGGATCATCTCCGGCTCCGCCTCCGGCGGCGTCAAGCTGGTCGTGAACCCGGACAAGATCAAGACCCTGGACGACCTCAAAGGCAAGAAGATCGCCACTCCGCAGAAGGGGAACACGCAGGACGTCGCGTTCCTCAACTGGATCTCCGAGAAGGGCTGGTCGGTCGACCCGGAGTCCGGCAAGGGTGACGTCTCCGTCGTCCGCACGGACAACAAGGTCACCCCGGACGCCTTCAAGCAGGGTTCGATCGACGGCGCCTGGGTGCCGGAGCCGACGGCCTCCAAGCTCGTCTCCGACGGCGGTTCCGTCCTCCTCGACGAGACGGCCCTGTGGCCCGACAAGAAGTTCGTGATCACGAACGTCATCGTGTCGCAGAAGTTCCTCAAGGAGCACGCGGACGTGGTGGAGGCCGTACTCAAGGGCACGGTGAAGACCAACGAGTGGATCAACGCCAACCCGGACAAGGCCAAGGCCTCGGCGAACGCGAAGCTGGCGGCGGACAGCGGCAAGCCGCTCGACGCGAAGATCATCGACCCGGCGTGGCAGTCCATCCTCGTCACCGACGACCCGCTCGCGAGCACGCTGAAGACGGAGTCCGACTGGGCGGTCAAGGCCAAGCTCATCGAGCAGCCCGACCTGGCCGGCATCTACGACCTGACGCTCCTGAACAAGGTCCTCAAGGCCGCGGGCAAGCCCGAGGTCTCCGACGCCGGTCTCGGCGCCAAGTAAGCCCGTAGTCCAGCCAACCCAGGAGGTGACGACCATGGCCACCACGCTCGCCAAGGCTGCCGAGGGCACCGTAGCGGAGCAGACGCACGCCGCCCGCATCGAGCACGTCTCGAAGTCCTTCTCCGGCCCGGCCGGATCGCAGCTCGTCCTGGACGACATCAGCCTCGATGTCGCTCCGGGGGAGTTCGTCACCATCCTGGGGGCCTCGGGGTGTGGCAAGTCCACCCTGCTCAACCTGGTCGCGGGACTCGACGAGCCGTCCGCGGGGTCCATCGAGACCCCCGGCGGCCGTCCGGCCCTGATGTTCCAGGAGCACGCCCTCTTCCCGTGGCTCACCGCGGGCAAGAACATCGAACTCGCCCTGCGCCTGCGCGGGGTGCCCAAGAACGACCGCCGGCCCGAGGCCGAACGGCTGCTGGAGCTGGTCCGGCTCGGCGGGGCGTACGGCAAGCGCGTCCACGAACTGTCCGGCGGCATGCGCCAGCGCGTGGCCCTGGCCCGGGCCCTGGCCCAGGACAGCCGGCTGCTGCTGATGGACGAGCCCTTCGCGGCCCTCGACGCCATCACCCGTGACGTCCTGCACGGCGAACTCACCCGCATCTGGGCAGAGACGGGACTCTCCGTCCTCTTCGTCACCCACAACGTCCGCGAGGCCGTCCGCCTCGCCGAGCGCGTGGTCCTGCTCTCCTCCCGGCCCGGCCGGGTCGCGAAGGAATGGACCGTGGACATCCCGCAGCCGCGCCGCATCGAGGACGCGGACGTCGCGGAGCTGTCCGTCGAGATCACTGAACACCTGCGTGGGGAGATCCGCCGCCATGGCCAGCACTGACACCACAGCGAAGGCCACGGCCAAGCACGAGGACCTGGCCGGGCTGGAGGCGGGCCTCGACGCCCTCGACGCCGTCCAGACCCACCGCGCCCCCGTCCGCGAGATCCTCACCAAGAAGGCCCTGCCCCCGCTGCTGGCCGTCGGCCTCGTGCTGGTGGTCTGGCAGGTCCTGGTCTCGGCGAAGGTCACCGACGAGACCAAGCTGCCCGCCCCGGGCGCCGTGTGGGACAGCCTGACCGCGATGTGGCTCAAGGGCACCCTGCTCGACGTGATCTGGACCAGCGTCTCGCGCGGTCTGCTCGGCTTCCTGCTGGCCCTGGCCATCGGGACCCCGCTCGGCCTGCTCGTCGCCCGCGTCAAGTTCGTGCGTGCCGCGATCGGACCCATCCTCCAGGGCCTGCAGTCCCTGCCCTCGGTCGCCTGGGTCCCCCCGGCGGTCCTCTGGTTCGGGCTCAACGACGCCATGATGTACACGGTGATCCTGCTGGGCGCCGTCCCGTCGATCGCCAACGGGCTCGTCTCCGGCATCGACCAGATCCCGCCGCTGTTCCTGCGGGCCGGACGCACCCTGGGCGCCACCGGTCTGCGCGGCGCCCGGCACGTGGTGATGCCCGCCGCGCTGCCCGGCTACCTCGCCGGCCTCAAGCAGGGCTGGGCGTTCTCCTGGCGCTCCCTGATGGCCGCCGAGATCATCGCCAGCTCCCCCGACCTGGGCCTGGGCCTCGGTCAGCTGCTGGAGAACGGCCGCAACAACATCGACCTGCCCGGCGTGTTCCTCGCGATCCTGCTGATCCTCGTGGTCGGCATCGCCATCGACCTGCTGATCTTCAGCCCGGTCGAGCGGTGGGTGCTGCGCAGCCGCGGCCTGCTGGTCAAGAGCTGAGTCCCGTGTCCCGCGCCCTCCTCGTCATCGCCCACGGCAGCCGCGATCCGCGGCACGCGGCGACCGTGCACGCCCTCGTCGGGCGGGTCCGGTCGCTGCGGCCGGGGCTGCGGGTCGAGACGTCCTTCCTGGACTTCAACGGCCCGACCGTCTCGCAGGCCCTCGCCTCGCTGTACCTGTCGGGCGTGCGCGAGGTCGTGGCCCTGCCGCTGCTGCTGACGCGGGCCTTCCACGCGAAGGCGGACATCCCGGCGGTGCTGGCGGAGGCCACCGGCCGCCTCGGCGGCCTCTCGGTCCGGGTGGCCGACGTCCTCGGCCCGTCCCCGCTGCTGGTCGCGGCCATGGAGCGGCGCCTGGCGGAGGCCGGTCTCGGCCTCACCCCGGCGGAGCGCGCCACCACCGGTGTGGTGCTCGCGTCCGCCGGTTCCTCAGACCCGGAGGCGATCGCAGTGATCGCTGAAATCGCGCGGGAGTGGCGGCACACCGGTTGGTGCGCCGTGCGGCCTGCGTTCGCCTCCGCTGCCCTTCCCCGTACGGAGGACGCCGTACGGGCCCTGCGCGCGGAGGGCGTCCGCCGGGTGGCGGTGGCCCCGTACGTCATCGCCCCCGGCCGCCTCCCGGACCGCATCGCGGCCGGCGCCGCCGCCTCCGGCGCGGACGTGGTGGCCGGGGTCCTGGGCGCCGCCCCGGAACTCGCCCGGCTCCTGCTGCGCCGCTACGACGCGGCCGCCGCCAGGCCGGCCCGGCGTTCCGCCCTCACGGCCTGACCGTTCCTCACCGCCTGACCGTTCCACACCACCTGACCGTTCCACACCGCCTGACCGCCCCTCACGGCGCCGCGCGCCTCAGGCGCGGGCGGCCGCCTCGTCGGCCAGGGCCGTCAGGTCGGCGATCGACATGGCGCCCGGCGGCAGGCCCTCCCGGGCGAAGATGTTCGCCGCGTGCCGCAGCACGTCGTTGACGGGCGTCGCCACCCCGTGCAGCCGGCCCAGCAGCACGATCTCGCCGTTGAGGTAGTCGGCCTCCACCGACCCCGTCCCGCGCGCCAGGCTCTGCCAGGAGGAGCCGCCGCGGACGCCCGGGGGCTGGTTGACCTTGCCGTCACGGGCCGCCGCCTGTTCGGCATCCGTGGCGTGGGCGATGCCCGCCGCTTCCAGGGCGGCCTTGCCCTCGCGGATCGCGCGCAGCAGCAGCGCCGCCTTGGCCGGGTCCGGTTCGGGGCCGGTGGTCGCCTGGATCGCGTTGCCCAGGTTGCCGAGCAGCTTCGCGTGCTTCCACCGCATCACGTCCTCGACGACCGGCGCCTCGAACCCCGCCTTCTCCAGGTCGGCGCCGATCGAGGCGATCCGCCGGTCGGTGCCCCCGGCCGCCTTGCCCAGGTGCAGTATCCCGGTCAGCGGGGTGCACAGCGCGGAGACGACGCCGGGCTCCAGGAAGGTGGCGGGCAGCCAGACGCAGACCCCGTACACGCGCGCGAAGCGGCGTAGGGCCAGGCGCTCGCTCTCCACGCCGTTCTGCGCGCACAGCAGCGGCAGCCGCTGGGCCGCCGTCCCGCCGCCCGCGACCTCCGCGTCGCCCCACGTGTCGAGGGCGGCTACGGCGTCCTGGGTCTTCACGGTGAGGAGGAGGACGTCGTCGGGGCGCAGTTCGCCCAGTTCCGCCGGTGCGGCGACCACGGGGAGCCGGTGGACGCGCGCGCCGTCGGCGGTGGTGAGGCGCAGTCCGTCCGTCCGTAGTGCCTCGGCGTGCGCGCCGCGCGCGACGAGGACGACCTCCCGGCCCGATTCCGCGAGCCGTCCGCCGATGGTCGCGCCGATCGCTCCGGCGCCGATGATGATGTAACGCATGCCCCGAGCCTGGCACACCGGCCGCGCGCGGGTACGGTCGGGCCATGACGGACACCGTGTTCCCCCTGGGCGGGGACCTGCCCCTGCGTCGTCTCGGGCTCGGCACCGGCGGGCTGGTCGGCCCCGGTTACTGGGGGCCGCGGGGCAGTCGCGCGGATGCGGTGGCGCTGCTGCGCGCGGCGTTCGGGCAGGGGGTGCGGCTGATCGACACCGCCGACAACTACGGGCCGGAGCTGGCCGAGGAGCTGGTCGCCGAGGCCCTCCACCCGTACGGGGACGGGCTCGTGGTCGCCACGAAGGGCGGGGTGGTGCGCACCGGCCCGGACGAGTGGCACGTGGCGGGCCGGCCCGCGCAGTTGCGCCGGATGTGCGAGGCGAGCCTGCGGCGGCTGCGGGTGGAGCGGATCGACCTCTACCAGCTGCACCGCTTCGACCCGGCGGTGCCGATGGCCGAACAGCTGGGCGAGCTGGGGCGGTTGCGGGAGGAGGGGAAGATCCGGCACATCGGGCTGGACACGGTGGGCGCGCCGCAGTTGCGGGAGGCGCTGGAGTCGGTCCCGGTGGCAGCGGTGCAGAACCCGTACAACCTGCTGGACCGGTCCTCGGCGCAGGTGCTGGCGCTGTGTGAGGAGCGCGGGATCGCGTTCCTGCCGTACTACCCGTTGGGCAGCGGCGCCCTGACGGGCGGGGGCGCGGCCGCCGTCACCGGGGTGGCGGCGGCGCACGGGGCGACTGCGGGGCAGATCGCGCTGGCCTGGCTGCTGCACCATTCGCCGGTGCTCTGCCCGACCCCGGGCACCGGCTCCCCCGCGCACCTGGCGCAGAACCTGGGCGCGGCCTCGATCCGACTGGAGCCGGGGGACGTCGCGCTGCTGGACGCGGTGGCCGGGGTGTGACGGCTCAGAGCGAGCCGACGACCTTCCTCGGGGTGATGCGGACCACGACCCGTGGGGCGTCGTCGGCCGACGCCGGGTTGAAGTCCGCGTAGTCCTTGCCCGTGTACTTGCGCGACAGCTCGTCGATCAGTTCCTGTCCGCCCTCGGTGGTCAGGGTGGCCTCGCCGCGGACCTCGGCGTAGGTGTAGGGCGCGTTCGCGGGGTTGATCATGACGGTGACCCGGGGGTCCCTGCGCAGGTTGGCCTCCTTGCGGCGGCCGACGGTGGTGGAGAACAGCAGGTCGTCGCCGTCGCGGGTGAGCCAGGTGACGGACAGCTGAGGGCTGCCGTCCGGCTGGATGGTGGCGACGGTCGCGAAGACGGGGGTGTCGTCGATGATCTTCTGCAGGTCGCCGGAGAGTGCAGCGGACACGGGGCGGGTTCCTTCCCTCGGCTTGCGGCCGTCTTCGGACGGACCGGCTTCCCGTCGCTGAAGACCGGCAGCGGACAGCCTGCAAAATCACCGCTCCCCCCGCAAGCGCATCGGGCCCGCCGGGTCGAGTCCTTCGACGGTTCACCCGTTCGGCCGGGTCCCGGGGTGGGCGAGGCCGTCGAGGACCAGGGCGAGCAGGTGGGCGCGGCGGGCCGCGAGGGTGGGGGCCTGGCCGGTGATCCAGCTGAGGGCGTTGACCAGGGCGAACAGGTCGGTGCCGTCCACGTCGGGGCGGATCCGGCCGGCGTCCTGGGCCGCCCGGAGCAGGCGGGCTCCCGCCTCCCGCATCCCCAGGCAGGAGGCGTGCAGCGCGGAGTCCGGGTCCGCGAGGGTGGCCGTCAGGGAGGCCGGCAGTCCCCGGAAGGTGCCGGCCCACACGATGAACTCGCCCAGCCAGTCGGCGAGCACCCCCTCGGGCGGCAGCTCCGTGTCCGCCAGGGCGTCGGCCTGCGCGGTGAGAGTGGCGAAGCCGGTGCGCAGCAGGGCCTCCAGGAGGGTGTCGCGGGTCGGGAAGTGCCGGTAGAGCGTGCCGAGTCCGACGTCCGCGCGGCGGGCGACGTCGCGGAGCGAGGCGTCGGTGCCCTGCTCGCCGATGACCTCGCGGGCCGCTTCGAGGATGCGTTCGCGGTTGCGCCGGGCGTCGGCGCGCCGCCCCGGCGGTGTGGGCTCATCCGGCATGGGGATTCCTGACGTTGACAAGCGGAGCACTGCTCCGCCTACGATACGGAGCAGTGCTCCGGATTCTATCGGAACGGGGCGCTGCTCTTTGGCGCGCACGGAACGGAAAGCTGGGGGAAGACCATGGGAACGACGACGATGCGGGCCGTACGCGTACACGCGTTCGGCGGCCCGGAGCAGCTGGTGCACGAGGAGGTGCCGCGGCCGGTGGCGGGGCCGGGCGAGGTGCTGGTCCGGGTCCACGCGGCCGGGGTCAACCCGGTGGACTGGTACGGGCAACGGAACTTCGCGGCGCTGCCGGAGCCGCTCCGCCCGGAGTGGCCCCTGCCGTACACGCCGGGCTCCGACGTCTCCGGGACGATCGTGGAGACGGGCGCCGGGGTCACCGGGTGGCGGGCCGGGGACGAGGTGTTCGGCCTGGTCCGCTTCCCCGGCCGGGCCTCGGCGTACGCCGAGTACGTGGTCTCCCCCGCCGGGAACCTCGCCCGCAAGCCGGCCGCACTGGGGCACACGGAGGCGGCGGCCGTGCCGATGGCGGGACTGACGGCCTACCAGTACGTCTTCGAGCACGTGAAGGTGGGCGAGGGCGACACGGTACTGGTCAACGGCGCGGCGGGCGGAGTGGGCCACTTCGCCGTGCAGCTGGCCAGGGCCGCGGGCGCCGGCCGGGTCGTCGCAGTGGCGTCGGGGCGCCACGAGGCCTTCCTGCTGGGCCTCGGGGCCGACGGGTTCGTGGACTACACGCGCACGGCCGCCGAGGAGGCCGTACGCGGGGTGGACGTGCTGATCGACGCCGTGGGCGGCCCGGACGGCCACCGCCTCCTGCCCGTCATGCGGCCCGGCGGGCGCATCGGCGCCGTCTTCCCCGGGGAGTACCACGCGGAGCGCGCGGCCGCGCAGGGCGTCTCGGCCGGCGTCTGGCAGGTGCGCCCCAACGGTGGGCAACTGGCCGAACTGGCCCGCCTGGCGGACTCCGGCGCGCTGCGGGTGGCCGTCGAGGAGGTCTTCCCGCTGGCCGGGGCCGCGCGGGCGCACGCCCGCGCCGAGCGGGGCCACCTCCAGGGCAAGATCGTCCTTGACGTGGCTCCGGCGCACTGAGGCCGGGCGGCGGCGCGCACCGGGGGCGGCCCGAGGTCAGGGGCGGGTCAGCTCGACCAGCTTGGCGACGGTGTTCCAGTTGCGGGAGGTCACGTCCAGGCCCTTGACCACGGCCGGGCGGGCGAGCGCCTCGGCCAGCTTGGAACGGCCCAGGCCGTCCGGTGCGTAGAGGTAGAGCACCCGGTCCCCGAGCCGGTACTCCTCGGGGAGGTACGCGGCGGCGTCGAGCGCGGCGAAGCGCTCCGGTCCGGGCTGCGCGGAGAAGAAGGTCGCGTGGAGCTGCCTGCCCTCCAGCTCGGCGGCCGGGAAGGGGCAGGCCTCTGCGACGGCGGCCAGGTACTCCCCGTCGACGACCAGGCAGGGCACGCGGAAGCCGAAGTGGCCCTCGATCGCGGCCTCCAGCCCCCGGGCGAGGGCGTCCGGGTCGCCCTCGCCGCTGCTGAAGACGGCGTTGCCGCTCTGCAGGTAGCTCTGCACGTCACCGTGGCCGAGCCCCTCCAGGACGGCGCGCAGCTCGGCCATCGGGACCTTCTTGTTCCCGCCGACGTTGATGCCGCGCAGCAGCGCCGCGTACTTCTTCTTCGTCATGGGCTTCGTCATGGGCGCACCCTAAGCCCCGCCTCCGACAGTGCCCCCTCGACGAGGTCGGCGGCCTGCCGCGTCCCGCCCTCGGCGGCCATCGCGGCCCGGACGGCCTCGGCACGGACGGCGACCTCGGGATCGGCGAGCAGGCCGAGGACGGCCGCGCGCAGGGCGCTGGCGTCGGCCCGCTCCATCGGGAGGTGGCGGGCCACGCCGAGGGCGGCCAGCATGTCGGCGTTGCCGAACTGGTCGACGGCCTGGGGGACCGCGACCATGGGGGTGGCGGTGGCGAGGCCCTCCTGGCTGCCGCCCGCACCGGCGTGGGTGATGAAGGCGTCGGCCTGGCGCAGGATGTCCAGTTGGGGAACCCAGCGGTGGACTTCGACGTTGGCCGGCACCTCCCCCAGTTCGGCCTCGTCGGTGAACTTCCCGATCTGGAGGACCACGTACCAGTCGGGGAGGTTGCCGAAGGCCTCGATGCAGGCCCGGTAGAAGGCGGGCTGCTTGGTGAAGGTGGAGCCGAGGGAGACCAGGAGCACCTTCCGGCCCCGCGCGGCCTCCGGGCGCCGCCAGGTGCCCTGAGTGGCGGCGCGGTCGCCCTGGCAGGCCCCGACGAACGTGTACACGTCGGGGTCGACCCGGTCGGCGTGGGGCTGGAGGGCGCGCGGGATGAGGACGATGCTGCGGGGCGGGCGGCCGACGAACCGGTCCGGGTCCTCCTCGATGCCGTTCTCCCGCAGCCAGGCGCCGAAGCGCGCGTAGTAGGCCCTTCCGCGCTCGGAGGCGTGCAGGGCTGCGGTCATCGGGGCGGCGACCTCCTCCTCGTAGCCGTCCCAGGCCACCAGGTTCGGGGAGAGGGAGATCGCGGGGACGCCCCAGCGGTGGGCCAGGACGACCGCCGCGTAGGCGGTGATGTCGTGCAGGACGAGGTCCGGCTCGTCCCCCTCGAAGGCGGCGACGAGCTGCGGGAGCGCCTGGACCGCGTCGTTCAGGAAGGGCTCGATCTGGTCGATGAGCTCGGTCCCCCAGGCGTCGGGGTCGTCCTCGGTGGGCAGGGTGGAGTTCCAGATCACCGGGGTGGCGCCGGTCTCGGCGACCCTGTCGGCGAAGGAGGCGGGAACGGCGTAGCTGACCCGGTGCCCCCGGGCGACGAGTTCGCGGATCACTTCGATGCTCGGGTTCACGTGGCCCGCGGCGGCGATGGAGAACATGGCGATGTGGGCGGGCTTGGCTGAGGTCATGTCCCGACCATAGCGAGACGAAACGTCTCGCTCAACTGGGATCCCGCGGACCCACCCCACCGGGTGGTGGCGGCCCGTCGGCGGGTCGTGGCGGGAATGCGAGACTGGCCCCGGTCATGATCCGCAGCGATCCGGACCCCCACGATCCGGATCCCCGCGATCCGGCGCGGCACGAGAGGACGGAACGAACGGCATGGACGAGGCGCGCGCCAGGGACGTACTGACGGAGGCCGGCCTCACCGGACCGGCCGAGCTGCTCGCCTTCGGGGAGAACGCGGTCTTCGCCGTCGACGGCCTCGTGGTGAAGGTGGGCCGCGAAGCGGGGCTGCTCCCGCGGGCCGAACGGGAGCTGGCGGTGGCGGACTGGCTCGCCGGAGCCGGCGTCCCGGCGGTGCGCGCGGCCGAGCCCGCGCCCCGGCTCGTGGCCGGCCACCCGGTGACCCTGTGGCACCGGCTCCCCGACGCGGTCCGGCCCGCGGGCCCCGAGGACCTCGCGGCCCTGCTGCGCCCGCTGCACGCCCTGCCCGCGCCGCCCTTCGCCCTGCCCCCGCGCGACCTGCTGGACGGCGTCGAACGCTGGCTGCGGCTCGCCGGCGGCGCCGTCGACCCCGAGGACGCGGCGTACCTCCGGGCCCGGCGCGACGGCTACGCGGCCGAGGTGGCCGCGCTCACCCCGCACCTGACCCCCGGTCCGATCCACGGCGACGCCCTGCCCCGCAACGTCCACGTGGGCCCCGACGGACCGGTGCTGGTGGACCTGGAGACCGTCTCGGCCGACCTGCGCGAGCACGACCTGGTCGTGATGGCGCTCTCCCGGGACCGGTACGGGATGCCCGCCGACGCGTACCGGGCCTTCACGGACGCCTACGGATGGGACGTACGGGAGTGGGAGGGGTGCGCGGTGCTGCGCGGCGCCCGCGAGACGGCGAGCTGCGCCTGGGTCTCCCAGCACGCCCCGTCCAACCCCAAGGCCCTGGCGGAGTTCCGCCGCCGCGTGGCCTCGCTGCGCGAGGGGGACGCGGAAATGCGCTGGCACCCCTTCTAGGCCGTCTCTTCCGGATCTTGCCTGACCCGCGCCGCCCGGCACCGCACCTCGCCGCCTTGGCGGAGCACCCAAGTACGTCCAGTACAAGGGCGCCCCGCCAACGCGCCGATGCACGGCACCGGACGACGCGGGCTTAACCGGCAAGATCCGAAAGAGACGGCCTAGCCCTGCCGTATCAAGTCATCCATGAAACTGCACCTCACCGTCCACGACGCCCGCTCGGGCCGGGAGTCCTTCAGGGTGGTCCGCCCGGCGAGCCCCCCGGCCCACGCGGAACTCTTCGACGACTCCTGGTACCTGAACGCCTACCTCGACCGGGAGGCCGCCCACCTGATGGCCGGACTCTGGACCCTGGCCGCCTCCTCGCCGCGCACCCTGATCCACCTGCCGCTGCGCACGGCCGGGGGCCGGACGCCCGGGGACCGCGCCCTCGACCTGGTCCTGCTGCACCACTCGCTCCAGTTCGCCCCCGCGCACTGGAAGCGGCTGCGCGCACGGCTCGGACCGGGCCGCCCCCGCACGGTGGACCTGCGCCCACCGGAGCCGCGGGAGGAGACGGACGGGACGCACCCGCCGTACGCCGGCGACCGCGACCGCTTCCACCAGCACATCCACGCCGAGACCCTGTTCCTGACCGGCAGCGCGCCGCTGTTCCGCCGCGGCGCCGCGCTCCTGCGCGACGTGGCCCTCGGCGGCCCCGCGCACCGGCGCACCCCCGCCCGCCACGGCCACTACTGCCGCGAGATCGACTGCGGCATCCACTTCCGCGGCCTCCACGTCGAGTACCTCGACCCCGCCGACGACCAGGACCGATACAGGACCGGGAACGGCCCGGGGTGACCCCGCCCTGACGGTACGGTCAGCCGCGCCGCGGGATCAGCGGCCAGGCCGGCTCGACGACCGCCGCCGGGTCCGTGGTGCGCCGCAGGTAGGCCTGGAGGGAGACGGACTGCTCGGCCGCCGCCCGGACCTGGAGGGCCTGCAGGTCGGCCAGGGGCATCAGCCCGACGGGCCGGTGCGTCTCCCCGAGCCGCCGCACCACCCGGGCCGCGGCCACCGCGTCCGCCCTGGCGTCGTGCGCGTCGTCGAGGGCGACCCCGTAGTGGGCGCACAGGGCGTGCAGGGCCCGCTTGCCCTTGCGGTACTTGTCCACGTGCTTGTCGATCACCAGCGGATCGATGACGGGCGACGGTACGCCGCCCAGCCGCTCGCTGAGCGACGCGACCCCGTACCTGCGGCACTCGCGGTCGAGCAGGGAGAGGTCGTAGCGCGCGTTCATCACCACCAGCGGACGCCCCGCGCCCAGCCCGTCGGCCACGGCCCGCACGATCTCCTCGACGGCCTCGGCGGCGGGCGCCCCGTGCGCCCGGGCGTGCTCCGTCGAGATGCCGTGGATCGCGGACGCCTGCTCGGGTATCCGCACCCCCGGGTCGAGCAGCCAGGTCCGCTCCCCCGAGACGGCCCCGTCCGGCCCCAGCCGCACCACCGCCGCCGTCACGATGCGGTCGGTCTCGACGTCGGTGCCCGTCGTCTCCAGGTCGAAGGCCACCAGCGGCCCGCTGATCCAGCTCATCACCGGGCCGCCGTTCCGGCGCCGGCCTCGAACCGCGTTCCCCCGTGCCACGCCTCCATGACGCGCCCTCCCCCGTATATCGGTCAACGCGTTTCAGCCTGCCACGCGGCACTGACACACCGGAGGGCGGGGCCGCCGCCGGGCCGGCGGGGCGCCGTCAGGACACCGGCCGGGAGTCCTGCCAGACCGATTCGAATTCCTCCCGGTAGGTCGGGAAGAGCCCGTGCTCGGAGTCCTTCTGCCCGCCCCGCCCGCCCCCGCGCAGGACCAGCACCGGGGCCTCCATGCCCCGGGCCCGCCGCAGGTACGACTGGACCACCGCGATGCCCGAGGACTCGCCCTCCACCAGGTAGGCGGTGAAACGCGGGGTCTCGTCGAAGACGTGGATGTCGAAGCACGACGGGTCCTTGAGCCCCGCCCGCACCCGGCGCACGTGCAGGATGTTCATCTCCACCGACCGGCTCAGCTCGCCCTTGCGCAGCCCGAGCTCCCGCTCGCGCCGCTTGACCGCGCTGCTCGCCGGGTTCAGGAACAGCAGCCGCACCCGGCAGCCCGCCTCCGTGAGCCGGACCAGCCGGCGGCCGGAGAAGTTCTGCACCAGCAGGTTCAGGCCTATCCCGATGGCGTCGAGCCGCCGCGCGCCCCCGAACAGGTCCTCCGCCGGAAGCATCCGCTGGAGCCGCACCCGGTCCGGGTGGACCGAGATGACGTCCGCGTACCGGTCGCCGACCAGGTCCTCCACCGCGTCGATCGGCAGCCGGTCCGCCGCCGGGCTGCCCGCCCCGGCCCCCAGCACCTCCAGGAGGCGCGCCGAGGCGCGCTCCGCCTGCTCCAGCACCGGCCGTGACAGGGCCCGGTTGCGGGAGACCACGTTGCGGGTGACCTCCAGCTCGTCGAGGGCCAGCTCGATCTCGCGCCGGTCGTCGAAGTACGGCTCGAAGCAGGGCCAGTGCTGGACCATCAGCTCCCGCAGCTGCGGGAGCGTCAGGAAGCTCAGCACGTTGTCGTCGGCGGAGTCGAGGAGGTAGCCCTTGCGCCGGCTGACCTCGCGGACCGCCACCGCCCGCTGCACCCATTCCTGCCCGGCCGGCCCGGCGGCGGCGACGACCCAGTCGTCCCCGCCGTGCACGGGCTCGTAGACGGGCCGCAGCACGGCGCCCACCACCGACCTCAACCGCTGTTCGATGAGGTTCAGCCAGATGTAGGCGCGGCCCGCGCGCTGGGCCCGCGTACGGACCTCGCTCCAGGCGTCCGCGCCCCAGTCCAGCTCGGCGCCGGCCCGCACGTCCCCGGCCGTCGGCGGGGCCAGCGACACCGCCCCGGCCGCGAACGTCCCGGCCGCGCCCCCCGGTGCATCCGCCGGGCCACCCTCGTGACCGCCGTCACCAGGGGGCAGCTCCAGACCTCCCGAGCTCACCCGTGCACCGCCTTCTGCGTCTGGACGCCCGTCTCCAGTGATCACGGAAGGGTACTCCGCGCGCGCGGCCCGACGCAGCCCGAAGCGTGCCGGGACGGTTCCACGCCCCGCTCTCCGGGCCCCCGTTGACCCATTATGTGATGCCCGGACAGTCGGCTGACCCGCATATCAGCTCTCCGGGTCACCCGTCAGGAGCATCGCAAGTCCACGCGTGCGGCCCCTCTTTCGGGGAAGATCTGGCATTGACGTGACCGACGCCGGATCAGCCGGACCAAGATGGGAAGAGCGTTGTCTATGCAGGTCTGGCCGGGACAGGCGTATCCACTGGGTGCCACCTATGACGGCGCCGGCACCAATTTCGCGGTCTACTCCGAGGCTGCACGGCGCATCGAGCTGTGCCTGCTGCACGACGACGGCTCGGAGACCGCCGTCGAGCTGCGCGAGACGGACGCCTTCGTGCGGCACGCCTACCTGCCCGGGGTGATGCCCGGTCAGCGGTACGGGTTCCGGGTGCACGGACCGTACGAGCCCGAGCGCGGTCTGCGCTTCAACGCGGCGAAGCTGCTGCTCGACCCGTACGCGCGGGCCATCAGCGGCAAGATCGGCTGGGGCGAGCAGGTCTACGGCTACCACTTCGGCCGGCCGGACTCCCGCAACGACCTCGACTCGGCCCCGCACACCATGAGTTCGGTCGTGGTGAACCCGTACTTCGACTGGGCCAACGACCGCCCGCCGCGCCACGAGTACCACCACACCGTCCTCTACGAGGCGCACGTCAAGGGCCTGACCATGCGCCACCCGGACCTCCCCGAGGAGCTGCGGGGCACCTACGGGGCCCTCGCGCACCCGGCGGTCATCGGGCACCTGACCAAGCTCGGCGTGACGGCGCTGGAGCTCATGCCGGTGCACCAGTACGTCAACGACCACCGCCTGGTCAACGACGGCCTGAGCAACTACTGGGGCTACAACACCATCGGCTTCTTCGCCCCGCACAACGGCTACGCGTCGGGCGACCGGGGCCAGCAGGTGCTGGAGTTCAAATCGGCGGTCCGGGCGCTGCACGAGGCCGGGATCGAGGTGATCCTGGACGTGGTCTACAACCACACCGCCGAGGGCAACCACCTGGGCCCGACCCTGTCCTTCCGGGGGCTGGACAACGCCTCGTACTACCGGCTGGCCGAGGACCCCCGGCACTACACGGACACCACCGGCACCGGCAACTCGCTGCTGATGCGGTCCCCGCACGTGCTCCAGCTGATCATGGACTCGCTGCGGTACTGGGTCACCGAGATGCACGTGGACGGCTTCCGCTTCGACCTCGCGGCCACCTTGGCCCGGCAGTTCCACGAGGTCGACCGGCTGTCCTCGTTCTTCGACCTGGTGCAGCAGGATCCGGTGGTCAGCCAGGTGAAGCTGATCGCGGAGCCCTGGGACCTGGGCGAGGGCGGCTACCAGGTGGGCAACTTCCCGCCGCTGTGGACCGAGTGGAACGGCAAGTACCGCGACACCGTACGGGACCTGTGGCGCGGGCAGCCGCGCACGCTCGCGGAGTTCGCGGGCCGGCTGACGGGCTCCTCGGACCTCTACCAGGACGACGGGCGGCGCCCGCTGGCCTCGATCAACTTCACCACCTGCCACGACGGCTTCACCCTGCACGACCTGGTCTCGTACGACGAGAAGCACAACGAGGCCAACCGCGAGGGCAACCGGGACGGCGAGACGCACAACCGGTCCTGGAACTGCGGGGTCGAGGGGCCGACGGAGGACCCGGAGGTCCTGGAGCTGCGCGCGCGGCAGATGCGCAACCTCACCGCCACCCTGATGCTGTCCCAGGGCGTGCCGATGCTCAGCCACGGGGACGAGTTCGCGCGCTCGCAGGACGGCAACAACAACGCCTACTGCCAGGACAACGAGCTGTCCTGGGTGACCTGGCCCGAGCCGGGCAAACCGGCGCCCGCGCTGCTGGAGTTCACCCGGCGGATGGTGTGGCTGCGCCGGGACCACCCGGTGTTCCGGCGGCGCAGGTTCTTCCACGGGCGGCCGGTGGAGGGCACGCACGACGAGCTCTCCGACATCGCCTGGTTCACCCCGCACGGTGAGGAGATGCGGGCCCGGGACTGGCAGGCGCAGCACGCGCGGGCGCTGACCGTGTTCCTCAACGGCGAGGCGATCTCCGAGCCGGGCTCGCGCGGCGAGCGGATCACGGACGATTCGTTCCTGCTGATGTTCAACGCGGGCGCCGATCCGCAGGACTTCACCATCCCGGCGGGGCATGGCGCGCGGTGGCGGCTGGTCGTGGACACGGCGCGCGCGGAGGTGCCGCCACCCGATACCGGGCCGCAGTTCGCGGCCGGGGACCGGGTGGCTCTGGCGGGACGGTGCCTGGTCGTGCTTCAGCGACCGGCGTAGGGGCCGCCCGCGGCGGGGGCGGTCGGCTCGGCGGTGGCGGGGGTGGCGCCGGCGGCTGTGTCGGTGGCGGCGGTGGTGTCGGAGGGCGAGGTGGTCTGCTGGGCCGGGATGAAGGGCCCGGCCGCTTCCGGGCGGGTCGAGGGCACCGTGGTGACCAGCGCGAGCGTCAGGCACAGCGCGGCCGCCCCCACGGCCACGGCGAAGGCCCCGGCGGGCCCGTAGGCCTCGGCGAGCCGTCCCGAGACGGCCAGTGCGACGGCCTGTCCGGCCACCAGCGAGCTCGCCGCGAAGGCCATCGACTCGGCGAGCCGGGCCGGCTCGACCACGCGTTCGGTCAGCGCGAAGGCGGTGATCAGGTGCGGGGCGTAGGCGGCGCCGAGGACGGTGACGACCACGTACAGCGGCCAGAGGCTGTCGGTGAACAGCAGGGGCGTCGAGAGCACCAGGGCGGCGCCGGTGGCCGCCCTCCAGCGCATCCGCAGCCCGAAGCGGGCGGGCAGCGCGCCGAGCGCGAGGCCCGTGCCGGCACTGACGACGCCCATCATGGCGTAGACGACCCCGGCCTGGCCGGGCACCCCCAACTGCGCGGTGAGCGAGGCGATGCCGGCCTGGCAGGCGCCGAACATGGCGCCCTGGAGGCCGAGGGAGCCGCGGACGGCGTGGACCACGCGGGGGTGGCGGACCCTCCCCCGCGCGCCGCGCGCCCGTGCGGGCGACCCCGCCGTGACGGCGGCGGTCGGGTGCAGGGCGTAGGCGGCGCCGAACACGGCGACGAGCGTGGCCGCGCCGCCGAGGGCGACGGCCGGGTGGGCGACGAGCGCGGCGAGTCCGACGAGGGCCGGGCCGAAGACGTAGGAGATCTCGTCGAGGGTGCCCTCCAGCGAGTGGACCGCGCTCACGACGCTCTCGTCGGACTCCGCCCGGTGCGCGAGCGCGACGGAGCGGGTCCGGGCGAGCGGCCCGATCAGCGGGACGGAGGCGCCGGTGACGGCCCCGATCGCGGCGAGCGGGACGGTCGCCAGGCCGCCCAGGGCCCCGGCGACGAGGCCGGCGGTGGCCACGGCGTTGACCGCGGCGGCGCAGAGGACGACGGGCCGCTGCCCGTGGCGGTCGGCGAGCCGGCCGAGGACGGGTCCGAAGACCACCTGGCCGGCCGAGAGGGTGCCACCGACGATGCCGGCGGTGGTGAGGGAGCCGCTGGTCTCGGCGACCAGCAGGACGCTCCCGAACTGGGACATCGCGACGGGCAGACGGGCGAAGAAGGAGAGGAGGGGGAGCAGGGGCCCGGTCAGGGCGATGACTTGTCGATAGGTCTTGACGGTTCCAACCACTTGATCGACATTAACGCGACGCAGTCACCCGGATGCATGGGGTGATGGCACGGAATCGCGTGGGCTGGGTACGTACGTTCTCATGACCATGCAGTATTCAAGCAGTCAATCGGAATCTGACGTTCCGAAACCCGTCACTCCCGCGTCGACCTACCGTCTCCAGCTGGGCCCCGCGTTCCCGTTCGCCGCGGCCGGAGCAGCCGTACCGTACCTCGCCTCGCTCGGCGTGTCACACCTGCACCTCTCCCCCGCGCTGGAGGCGGTGCCCGGTTCGGCGCACGGCTACGACGTCACCGACCACACCCGGGTACGGGCCGAGCTGGGCGGGGAGGAGGGTCTGCGGGCACTGGCCGCGACGGCCCGGGCGCACGGACTGGGGATCGTCCTGGACATCGTGCCGAACCACATGGCGGTCCCGGACCCGCTGCGCCTGAACCGGCCGCTGTGGGAGGTACTGCGGGAAGGGCCCCGCTCCCCGTACGCGCGCTGGTTCGACATCGACTGGGAGGCGGGGGGCGGACGGCTGCTGCTGCCGGTGCTCGGGGAGCCGCCGCGGGCCGACGGCTTCCGCGTCGACGCGGAGGAGGGCGTGCTGCGGTACGGGGAGGGCGACACCGAGCGGGAGTTCCCCCTGCGGGCCGGCACGGCCGGACTGCCCCTGCCGCAGCTGCTGGCCGCGCAGTGGTACCGGGTCGCCTGCTGGCGGGAGGCCCGCACCGCGTTGAACTACCGCCGCTTCTTCACCATTTCGGACCTGATCGGGGTACGGGTCGAGGACCCCGGGGTCTTCTCCGCCACCCACACCAAGGTGCTGGAGCTGGTGCGCGACGGGGTGCTCCAGGGGCTGCGCGTCGACCACGTGGACGGGCTGGCGGACCCCGAGGGGTACCTGCGGCGGCTGCGGGCGGCGGCGGGAGGGGACTGCTGGGTGGTGGTGGAGAAGATCCTGGCCCGCCAGGAGCGACTGCCTCCCGGCTGGCCCGTGGCGGGCACGACCGGCTACGACGCCCTGCACCGGGTCGACGGACTGTTCGCCGACCCGGCGGGCACGGCGGAACTCGCCCGCGCGTACGCCGCCGCCACGGGCCTGCCCCCCTGGGAGGCGACCGCCGCGGCGGCGGCACGGGAGGTGCTGACCGGCGACCTGGCCGCCGAACTGGCCCTGCTGGAACGCCTGGCCGGGCCGGAACTCGCGCCGTCGGTGAGGGAGTTGCTGATCGGCTACCCGGTGTACCGGCCCTACCCGGGCGGGGAGGTGGCCGGGGTCGGGGCGGGGACCGTCGGTGCGGGGGTGGACGGCCTGGACGGCGTACGCGAACTCGTGGCGCGGGACCCGGCCTTCGGGGCGCGCTTCGCCCAGACCTCCGCCGCCCTGCGGGCCAAGTCCCTGGAAGACCGCGCCTTCTACCGCTGGGCCCCGCTGCTGTCGGCCACCGAGGTCGGCGGCGAGCCGGGGGCCCCGGCGGTGTCGGTCGCGGAGTTCCACGCGTACTGCGCGGAACTGGAACGGGACTGGCCCGCCACGGGGACGGTGCTGTCCACGCACGACACGAAGCGCAGCGCGGACGTACGGGCCCGGATCGCGGCCCTGTCACAGGCTCCGGGGGAGATGGGGGTGGTGGGGGGCTCGGGGGGCTCGGGTGACCCGCAGCTGGGGTGGGTGGCACGGCAGAGCGCGCTTGGCCTCGGAGACGTTCCCGATCGGGGACCCCGGCTGGCGGCGGCCCTGCTGAAGGCCGCCCGGGAGGCCGGGCTGCGGACGTCCTGGACCGACCCCGACGAGGAGTACGAAGCCGGCATCGCCGACCTGGTCCCCGGGGAGGCGGCGGGGCTCCCCGGGCACTTGACGGAGGCGGCCCGCGCCAACGTCCTGGGCATGACCCTGCTGCACCTGGCGATGCCGGGGGTGCCGGAGGTCTACCAGGGCTCGGAGACCGAGTACCGGGCGCTGGTGGACCCGGACAACCGCCGCCCGGCGGCGTTCCCGCGCGGATCCCTGGCCGCCCTCGACGCGGGCACCGCCCCGCACGGCCTCGCGGCGGAGAAGCTCGCGCTGACGGCGGCCCTGCTCCGGCTGCGCCGCGACCGGCCCGCGCTGTTCACCGGCTACACGCCCCTGACGGCCTCCGGCCCGGCGGCCGACCACTGCGTGGCCTTCGCCCGCTCGGCCGACCTCGTCGCGGTGGCCACCCGGCTCTCCCACCGACTGGCGGAATCGGGCGGCTGGAACGGCACCACCCTGATCCTGCCTCCGGGTCGGTGGCGCCCTGTGTACGGGGCTCCTGGCGGCAGCACCCACGAAGGCGCTCACGAGGGACGGGTGGCACTGGCGGAGCTCCTGACCGGCCTGCCGGCCACGGCCCTGATCCGGGTGGGGTAGGGGCGGGGTCCCGCTCGGCCCGGATCGGGGAGGGTATGGGGTTTCCCGTCAGTCTCACTGTCCTTCCGTGTCGGGCCGGGCTGTCAAGGGCGCTCCCTTCGGTCGCGTCGCTTCGCGATGGCCTTCGGCCACCCTTGACAGCCCGTCCCGCCACGGAATGCCAAAGACTGTCAGGAAACCCCCAAAAGAACGGTCCACGGGGAAGTGAGGGAGGGGCGGGCAGATCAGGGATGTGCGAGTCCTTTCCCGCCCATCCCGCAGTCCGGCCCCATAAGCGTGCCGGTCTATGGCCCGGGCCGAACCAGACCGCACGAAACGGCGACCAGGGCATCCATCGGGACCCACACGCGACAGATCGCTACGCGCTTCGCACGGCATAGCGTCGATGCATCGATGTGGAAGATCCCATCTGTTCGGGCAGCGGTTTCACAAGGGCAGAGTTCCAGTCGACCTGATCAAGCGGGAGCAGCGCGAGAAACGCACCACCACCCCGCTGACATTTGAGCCAATCCCGGACGGGTGATGGCCGAATTTCCGACCCCGCCGACCGGATTCCCTAAATCCGCTTCGTGTCGCGTTTTTACAATGCTTTTCCCGGATCGCTCTCGGCATTCTGAAGCCGCCCGAAATCACGCTCCGAGTCGCCACTCATCGGCGGCCCGTTGCCGGATTTCATCCGTTTCTCGGAAAGGGGACGCGCATGCGTCTTCGCAAGACCGTCACCGCGCTCGCCATGACCGCCGCCGCGGCGGGAACCGCCCTGGCGGGCGCGCCGGCGGCACAGGCGGCACCGCCGTCGCCCAACTGCCTCGGCTACACCGCGTTCTGCTTCTTCTACAACTCCAACCAGCAGGGCTCGGTCGCCGGCTGGGACATGAACAACAAGTGGCGGGGCACGGGCGACACGATCACCCTGGGAGGCTTCCTCACGACCGGCCCCGGACAGGGGATACCCGTGAAGGACCACGCGGCCTCCGCCACGTTCCAGAGCCCCGGGCACTGCGCCGGCTTCGTCCGTGTGTACGCCTCGGAGGGCTGGCTCGGGAGCGTCTTCGACGACGTGCCCGCCTGCACCACGATCAACCTCAGTTCCAGGACCAAGAACCACAACCGTGCGATCCAGGGCCTCGGCTTCTGAGCTGCCCAGGCACCCGCCACGTCCGGCCGAGGCGGGGCACACCTCCCGCCCCGGCCGGTCCCGGGTCCCTCGTTCCGGCAAGAAAGGCCCTGCCGTGACCTCCAGGCAACACCGCACGGCGACCGCGCTCCTGCTGCTCGTGATGACCGCCGGATGCTCGACGTCGGCCCCTCCCGTCCCGGACGCGTCACCTGCCCGCCTCTCCGCGGGCGAGGCGCCCCGGCTGCCTCTGGACGGACTCTTCTGGTCCGACCAGGAGTACACCCTGCTGCACAAGGCGCTGGACATCCTGACCAGCCAGTGCATGGACCGCTCGAAGGTGCCCATGCCCCCGGGAACGGCCGCGCCCGTATCCCGCGGCCCCCGCGCGGCACACCGCTACGGGACCCTCGCCCGGGAGGAGGCCGAACGGTACGGCTACCACAGTCCGCCGCCCCCGGCAGTGCCACCGCCACCAGCCCTGACACCCGAGCAGCGCACGGCTCTCGCCGGGACCCAGAACGGCCGGCCGGGCCCGGCGGGAACCCCGGCCGAGGGCTGCAACGGCTGGGCGGCCGTGCAGATCACCGGAACCACCAGTTACCCGGTCGACGCCGAGCTGCTGCGCACCCTGGACTTCGAGTCCTTCGATCTGAGCCGCCACGACCCCCGGACCGCCCGCGCGATCGACGCCTGGGCCTCCTGCATGGAAGCCTCGGGCGCCACCCACGCGAGCAGCCCGGACGAGAAGCCCCCGGCGCTGCGCGGCACACAGGCCGACGCCGAGGAAATCCGCACCGCCCTCGCCGACGTCTCGTGCAAGGAGAAGACCCAACTGGTCGGGACGTGGGCGGGCGTGGAAACGGCGTACCAGCAGGACCTGTTGCGTCAGCACGGCGGCGAGGTCAAGGACATCGAGCGCGGACGCCAGGACCAGCTCTCCAAGGCCGCCGACACGATCGGGAAGGCCGAACGGCGGTGACCCCGTTTCAGTAGGCCGTACCCGGCCTGCGCTGGGCGTCCCGGCGGCCGATGAGGAACCAGATCACGCTTCCGAGGAAGGGCGCCACGACGGCGAAGGCGGCCCAGGCCAGTTTCATCGCTCCGGTGAGACCGGACCTGGCGATGCTGACCAGAGCCCCGACGAACAGCACCGCGTAGGCGATACCGACGGCTATGACCACGACCATGGCCACGATCGACACCGTGTTGTCACTGGCGGCAAGGGTCATCTGGTCTGCAAGCTGCGGATTCATCATTGCTTCCTCGTGATGGGGGAACCTCGGAGAGTTCGCCAGCCGGCCAAGCTCTGCTGACACCAGCATGGCCGCACCAAAGTGCCCCGTACGTCATACTTTGCTCCCGATCTGGTCATCCGCAGGTCTGACAATCCAAGACAAACCCCCTTCTCCGGCCGCGCCCGGCCCCAGACGGCCGCCGGACGCCAAACCGTGCGAAGCGCGTAGCGATCTGACGCGTGTGCCGTCCTTGGGGCATGGCCGGGTGCTCTGGTCGCCGTTTCGTGCGGTCTGGCACGGCCCGGGCCTCGGCCCGAGAGGAATAGGGGGCGGATTGCGGGATGAGCCGGAGATGGCTCGCACATCCCTGAGCCGCCCGCCCCTCCCTCACTTCCCCCGTGACCGTTCTTTTGGGGGTTTCCCGACAGTCTTTGGCATTCCGTGGCGGGACGGGCTGTCAAGGGTGG
>NZ_JBEXKC010000097.1:0-23139 GCF_040609475.1 Streptomyces sp. NPDC004667
CGGGAAGAAGAAGGCCGGGCCCGTCTGGGCACAGAGCGCGAGGTCGTACCAGGCGGGGGCAGCGGTGGCAGTGGTGTTCATCGACATGCCGCCGATCCTGCTGCGCCCCGATGGACGTCCGATCAACAGCTCATCAACAGCAGGTCAGCCACTGCGCGAGGGCGTCGAAGTCCGCGGGCGTGAGGCCCGCACGGGGATCCACCCGGTGCAGCAGCGCGGGCGCCGGGTGACGGTCTGCGGCCCAGGCCCGGTCGGCGGCGGTGATCTCGTCGTCCACCCAGACGAAGGGGCGCCCCGCCGCGCGGGCGAGGAGCGGACGGGTCTTCCAGTGGAGGCCTCCGCGCCCCTCGTCCTCCGTGGGCTCCGGCCAGTCGACCACCGGCAGCCGCGGCAGCCCGATCCGCGGGGCGATGGTCTCGTTGGCCTCCTCCCCCCAGGTCGTGGCCCACACCAGCTCGCAGTGCAGCGCCAGCAGCCGGGCCCCGAGGCCCGGATCGAGCCTGCCCAGCAGCGGATGGCCGGTCGCGGCGGCCGCGGGGTGGCCCGCTCCCCCGAAGGGGATGAGGGGCCCGTCGACATCGAGGAAGAGCAGCGGCCGCAGGTCGGAAGTCCTCATGGCCACAACACTAGGTCGTCCCTTCCGGCCACGGGACGAGAACGCGACGGTCGCGCGGGCCGGCCCGGTCCGGGCGGTGGTGGGCGCGGACGGCCTCCGGGGGGCACGCGTCAGCCGACGGATCAGTCCTCGTGCTTCGCCCGGCTCGGCTGCACCCGCTTGGGCTCGCCCGGCATCTTGGGATGGTCCGGAGGGTAGGGCATGTCGCCCAGTCCGTGCTCGTGTTCGTCCCGCTCGGCGAGTTCCAGCACGGTCTCCAGGCCGAAGGCGTGCTCGTCCATGTCGGCGTGCAGGTCGCCCAGTTCGGCGAAGCGCGCCGGCATCGTCACGATGTCGAAGTCGCGCGGTTCCGCGTCGTCCACCTCGTCCCAGCGCAGCGGCGCGGAGACCGGGGCGTGCGGGCGGGGGCGGACGGAGTACGCCGAGGCGATGGTCCGGTCGCGGGCGGTCTGGTTGTAGTCGACGAAGATGCGCTCGCCGCGCTCCTCCTTCCACCAGGCGGTCGTGACCTGTTCGGGCATCCGCCGTTCCAGTTCCCGCCCCAGGGCGATCGCGCACCGGCGCACCTCCGTGAAGGTCCAGCGCGGGGCGATCGGCACGAAGACGTGCAGCCCCCGCCCGCCCGAGGTCTTGGGCCAGCCGCGCAGGCCCAGTTCCTCCAGCAGCGCCCGCAGTTCGTGGGCGGCGGCCACCGCGTGGTGGTAGTCGGTGCCCGGCTGCGGATCGAGGTCGATGCGCAGTTCGTCGGGCCGGTCGGTGTCCCCGCGGCGCACCGGCCAGGGGTGGAAGGTGAGGCAGCCCAGATTGGCGGCCCACAGGACTGCAGCCGGCTCGGTCGGGCAGATCTCGTCGGCGGTGCGCCCGCTGGGGAAGGAGATGTGGGCGGTCGGGATCCAGTCGGGGAGGTTCTTCGGGGCGCGCTTCTGGAAGAAGGACTCGCCCTCCACCCCGTCCGGGTAGCGCTCCAGGGTGGTGGGGCGGTCGCGCAGCGCGCGGGTGATCCCGTCCGCCACGGCCAGGTAGTACTCGGCGACGTCCCTCTTGGTGAGGCCGCGCTCCGGGAAGTACACCTTGTCCGGACTGGACAGCCGGACCGCCCGCCCGCCGGCGTCGAGCTCGATCGCACCACCCGCAGCACCCATGAGCGCCACGGTAGGCGGGCCCGGCCGGGCGCGCACACCGGGCGGGTCCGCACGTACCACCGCAGAATCGACGGCATGGACCTGCCGGTGATGCCCCCCGTGAAGCCGATGCTCGCCAAGTCCGTGGCGAAGATCCCGCCCGGGATGCAGTACGAGGCGAAGTGGGACGGTTTCCGCGCCATCGTGCACCGCGACGGCGACGAGCTGGAGATCGGCAGCCGCACGGGAAAGACCCTGACCCGGTACTTCCCGGAGCTGGTGGCGGCTCTCAAGGAGAACCTGCCGCCCCGTTGCGTGGTGGACGGGGAGATCGTGATCGTGCGGGGCGGGCGTCTCGACTTCGAGCGGCTCACGGAGCGGATCCACCCCGCCGCGTCCCGCGTGAAACTGCTCGCCGAGACCACCCCGGCCAGCTTCGTGGCCTTCGACCTGCTCGCCCTCGACGACGCGTCCCTCCTGGACACCCCGCTCGGCGACCGCCGTACCGCCCTGGTCAACGCCCTTTCCACCGCTCGGCCCCCCGTGCATCTCGCGCCCGCGACCACCGACCCCGCGCTCGCGCGGGAGTGGTTCGAGCGGTTCGAAGGCGCCGGACTCGACGGGGTCGTCGCGAAACCCCTCGACCTCCCCTACCGGCCCGACGCCCGCCTGATGTTCAAGATCAAGCACGAGCGTACGGCCGACGTCGTCCTCGCGGGTTTCCGTTTCCACAAGAGCGGTCCGATTGTCGGATCACTGCTCCTGGGCCTGTACGACGACCGGGGCGCGCTCCAGCACGTGGGGGTCTGCGCCGCCTTCCCCATGAAGCGCCGGGCCGAGCTGGTCGAGGAGCTGGACCCCCTGCGCATGCCCGACCCGGAAGGACACCCCTGGGCTGCGTGGACCGAGGAATCGGCGCACGAGAGCGCCCGGCTCCCGGGCGCGCAGAGCCGGTGGACGGGCAAGAAGGACCTGTCCTGGGTCCCCCTGCGCCCCGAGCGGGTCTGCGAGGTCAGATACGACCACATGGAGGGCGACCGCTTCCGCCACACCGCGCAGTTCGCCCGCTGGCGCCCCGACCGCACCCCGGAGAGCTGCACGTACGCCCAACTGGAGGAAGTAGTGGGCTACGACCTGAACGAAGTCCTCGGCTTCAAGGACACATAGACGACACGCCCGGGGTGGTCAGCTCGACGTCAGTTTTTCCCATTCCGCACGGTCCGGGCCCACCGCGTTCGGGGCGTAGTCCGGCCGGGCCGCGAGCCAGCGGGTGACGCGGGCCCGGATCAGGGGGTGAGCGTAGGCCCGTTCGGGCGGGTCGACGAGGTGGCGGACCCTGGCCCGGGCCCGCATCACCTCCGGGTCCTCCAGCGCGCACTCGAACAGCGCGGCCGCCTCCCGGGCCGTTCCGGTCCGGGAGGCCCGGGTCGCGAAGCGGTCCCCGATGGCCGCGTCGGCGACCACCTGGAAGTCGAACCAGGGCTTGATCGTACGGACGGCCCAGTCGTGGTACTCGGCGGCGAAGCGGTCGGACCCGGCGTCCTGGTGCGCGGTCCGCGCCACCCGGTGCGCGGCCCACAGGGCGAGGGAGGTCCCCTGCCCCAGGGTCGGGTTGGTGTGCGTGAGGGCGTCCCCCACGGGCACCAGCCCGCTCACCACCGGGCCCCGCCCGTCCGCGAGCGCGCTCCACCGGTTGTCCAGGCCCGCGGTGGCCAGGACCCCCGACAACGGAACGGCGCCCAGCCCCAGCCAGGCCTCGCCGGGCGGGAAGGACCGGGCCGCGGCCTCGAAGACGACGGGCTCGCGCAGCGCCGAGCGGGTGGGGTCCTCGGTGTGGACGAACAGGGTCACGGCGAAGGTGGCGTTGTCGGCCGGGAAGACGGCGCAGCCCGCGAAGCCCCCGCCGGTCACCGTCCACGGCCTGCGCGGCCCGTCCTCCATCCCGGCGGGCAGCCGGTACCAGCGGCAGAAGTAGGCGAGGCCGGTGCGGTGCCGCTCCACGGTGCCCGGTCGGCAGCCCGCCGCGGCCAGCCACCGTTCGACGCCGCCCCGCCGCCCGCCGGCGTCCACGACGAGGTCCCCCTCGTACGCGCCGCCGGCCGTGGTCACCCCGGTCACCCGCACCCCCGCCCCCGCACCCGTCGCGTACACCGCCCCCGACGTGGCCGTCGCCGCGGACCCGGAGACGGCCGTCAGTCCCGAGACCGGCTCCCCGTAGCGCACCACCGCCCCCGGCTCGGACCGCAGCGCGGTCGCCAGGGCGCTCTCCAGCACGATCCGGCGCGCCTGGAGCATGATCAGGTCCTCGTCGCCGGGCCGGGCCGGCGGGCGTACGTCGAACCAGTCCAGCTCGTGCCGCTCGCGCGCGCCGAGCCGGAGCATCTCGGCGTGGACGTCGGGCAGTTCGGTGACCAGCACCTTGCGGGCGGCGCCGAGCAGGGCGTGCGGCTGCGCGGCCTGGGGGACGGCCGGGCGGCGCCAGCCGAAGAAGTCCCGGTCCAGGGCGGTACCGGGCGCACGGGTGTCCCGCTCGAACAGCTCGACGGTGTGCCCCCGCCGGGCGGCGAGCAGTGCGGCCGCCAGACCCGCGACCCCTCCGCCGATGACCAGCACGTGTGCCATTGCGCCCCCCTGAGCCGACGGACCGTACGACGATCGGACCGCCCAGAGCCTGCGCGGACAGCCCCTGACCGAAACCCGTACAGTTGTCCGATTCCATGCGTTCGGCGGCTCACGGGCCGAACCGGGTTTGACAAACGATCGGGCCCGACCGGCAAATGGAGCCATGGCATCCGAAGAGCAGGCCGCCGCGACGACTCCGGCCGCCGTACGGGCCGTCCCCCAGCCCAACGCCGTCGTGGGCGTCGGGCTGATCGTCCTCCGCCCCGACGGCCGGCTGCTGCTCGGCCAGGCGCACGACGGCCGGTGGGAACTGCCGGGCGGCAAGGTCGATCCCGGGGAGGGCTTCGAGCAGGCCGCCGCGCGGGAGCTCGCCGAGGAAACCGCCCTGCGGGCCGCGCCCGAGGCCATCGAGGTGCTCGCGGTGCAGATCGACGCGGGCTCCGGCCTGACCCGGCTGACGGCCGCCGCCCTCACCCGGTCCGCCGAGGGCAGCCCCGCCGTCACCGAGCCGCACAAGATCGCGCGTTGGCAGTGGTTCGCCCCGGCCGAGGTCCCCTCCGCCCTCTATCCCCCGACGGCCGCCGTGCTGCGCAGCTGGCGCCCGGACCTTCCGATGCTGCCGCACGTGCCCTCGTACGACTACCCGACCGGCCCGGCCTCCCGGGCCCCCCGGAGCACCCCGTAGGGCACCCGGGCGCTCAGGTCGCGGAGGCGATGGTCACCACCGTGACGGCCGCCACCGCGGCGTGCATGTCCCGGATGGCCGCGCGTACGCTCTCGCCCGCCCACTGACCGGCGGCTATCTCCCCCATCCGCGGCGCCACCAGCCGACGCGGCCGGTCCGGGAAGGCGAGCCGGTGCAGCCCGGCCGCGTGCAGCAGGGCGATGAGGCCGGCCGTGCGCCCGTCGGGATCGGCACCTTCCAGGACCACCGCCCCGAGCCGGTCCCGCAGCTCGCGCTCCACGGCGGTGTCCATCTCGGGGTAGCGGCGCTGCGGGAACACCCCGAACACCTTGTGCACCTGCGACCCGACGACGCCCCGCTCGCCGAGGCCGTCCAGCGCGGCGGTGACCGCCTTGGCGTGGTCCTTCGTCAGCCAGTCCGTCACCCGCCGCTTGCTGCGGCCCCGCAGCCAGGACTCGATCATCAGGATCCGGCCGTCGAGCAGCCGCTCCCCGGTGGGGGCGGTGCTGCGCAGTTCCAGGTACTTGCCGGTCACCGAGACCCGCTCCGCCATGACCAGTTCGAGGAGTATGCCCCCCGCGGCGGCCCAGCCCGCCGACTGCCGCTGCCTCGCCGCCCCCGACGCCCCGTCCAGGGACAGCAGCACGACCTCCTCCGCCAATGTGATCGCCATGAGCGGTACCCCCCGCCTTGCCGTACGCGACACCCTTCGCCGGGAAGGACGACCGGCGACCGCCGCGCGTTCCCCGGCCCTACCCGCGCTGGACCAGCCGTGGCGCGAAATTGCCGTCGCGCAGGTCCTCCGCGAGCAGCCGCTTCGCGATCGCGTCTGCCGCCACCCGCAGTTCCGCGCTGCGCGGCCGCCCCCGGTCCTTCTCCAGCTGGTCGCCGAGCCACCGCGCCCACGCGGCGGAGATCACCCCCGCCTCCCGCTCCCCGCCCGAGGTCAGCGCGAAGTAGCCGTTCTGCCGGGTCAGGTAGCCCTCCTCGGTCATCCGGTCGAAGACCGGCAGCAGCACCTCGGGCGGGACCGACCGGCGCGCCGCGATCAGACCGAGCCCGGCGTGGCCCACCGTCCGGGTCAGCAGGTCCACCTGCATCACGGCCCACGCGCCCGCGATGTCCAGCCGGGTGTCGGAGCCCTCGACGATGGCCCGCGCCGTGTCCTGCCCCATCCCCCGTACGAGTTTGCCGACGGCCAGCTCCAGCAGTTTGGCCGAATCCCCCGAGGCCGAGGCCGGCGAGGCGAAGCCCTCGCCCATGTCGGTGGACGCGGCCCGCGCGCTGTCGCGCAGGTGGACCTCCTTGAGGAACAGGGCGACGACGAAGCCGACCAACGCCACCGGCACGGTCCACAGGAACACCGTCTGGAGCGCCTCGGTGTACGCGTCGACGATCGGGCCGGCCGCCGCCGGGTCCAGCCCGTGCACCCCCTGCGGGTTCTGTGCCGCCACCGCCAGCGCCGCCGGATCGGCCCCGGTGGCGCGGGCGGCCTCCGCCACGCCCGCCTTCAGCGCCGGTTCCAGGCTGTTGGCGTAGATGGTCCCGAAGACCGCGGTCCCGAAGCAGCTGCCGAGCGTGCGGAAGAAGGTGACGCCGGAGGTGGCGGTGCCGAGGTCGGCGTAGTCGACGGTGTTCTGCACGGCGATGATGAGCACCTGCATGCACAGGCCGATGCCGACGCCCAAGACGAACATGTACAGGGATTCCAGCCAGGCGCCGGTCTGCGGCCCCATCCGCGACAGCAGGTAGAGGCCGACGGCCATGACCGCGCTGCCCACGATCGGGAAGATCCGGTAGTGGCCCGTCTTGCTGGTGACGTTGCCGCTGAAGACGGACGCGATGAGCAGGCCGATGACGAGCGGAAGGGTCCGTACGCCGGAGACGGTGGCCGAATCCCCGTCCACGTACTGGAGGTAGGTGGGCAGGAAGGTCATCGCGCCGAGCATGGCGAAACCGACGATGAAACTCAGCACCGAGCAGACCGTGAAGACGGGGTTGCGGAACAGCCGCATCGGCAGCATCGGCTCGGCGGCCCGCGTCTCGACCAGGCAGAACAGCGCCAGGGCCAGCGCGCCCCCCGCGAACAGGCCGATGATGACCGGTGAGTTCCAGGCGTACTCGTTGCCGCCCCAGCTGGTGGCGAGGATCAGCGCGCTCGCGCCGGCCGCGACGAGCGCGATGCCCAGGTAGTCGATGACGGGCCGCCCGGCGGCCCGCACCGAGGGGATGGTCCGGGCGGCCGCCACGACCACCAGGATCGCGATCGGGACGTTGACGTAGAAGGCCCAGCGCCAGCTCAGGTGGTCGGTGAAGAAGCCGCCGAGCAGCGGCCCGATCACCGTCGCGACACCGAAGACGGCGCCGATCGCGCCCTGGTACTTGCCCCGTTCGCGCAGCGGCACCACGTCGGCGATCAGCGCCATCGAGGTGACCATCAGGCCGCCGGCGCCGACGCCCTGCACCCCCCGCCACAGGATCAGCATCGTCATGTTGGCGGAGAGGCCGCACAGGAAGGATCCGGTGATGAAGACGACGGCGGACACCTGGAAGACGAGCTTGCGTCCGAAGAGATCGCCGATCTTGCCCACCAGCACCGTCGCGACGGTCTCCGCGAGCAGGTACGAGGTCACCACCCACGACATGTGGGCCGCGCCGCCCAGGTCCGCGACGATGGTCGGCAGGGCGGTGCCCACGATCGTCTGGTCGAGCGCGGCCAGCAGCACGCCCAGCATGATCGTGCCGAAGACGACGTTGCGCCGCCGCCGGTCGAGCACGGGGGGCGCCCCGGCCGGGGCGGGAGCAGTGGTCACTCTCGCACTGTCACAGCGGACCGCCGCTCCCGCATGCCGCAAGCCGCCGTACGGGTGACCCGTACGCACACGAGCCCCGGCACCGGCGGCGCCCCCGCGTCAGCGCAGGTAGCCGAGCCCGGGGTGCTCCGTCGCGTATCCGTCCAGCAGCCGCCGGGCCACGGCCACGGAGTCCACAAGCGGGTGCAGGGCGAAGGCCTTGACGGCATCGGCCCGCGCCCCGCTCGCCGCGGCGGCGAGGACCTCCCGTTCGGCGGCCTTCACCGAGGTCACCAGCCCCACCGCGTGCAGCGGCAGCGGGTCCACGGCGACCGGGTGGGCCCCGTTGGCGTCGACCAGGCAGGGCACCTCGATCACGGCGTCCGCGTCGAGCACCGACAGGGTGCCGCGGTTGCGGACGTTGAGGATCAGGGTCGCCCGCTCGTCCCGGGCGATGGCCCGCATCAGCGCGAGGGCCACCTTCTCGTAGCCGCCGGACTCCAGGTCGCTCTCCTCGCGCTCCCCCACGCCCGCCACCTCGCGGTTCTCGGACATGTACGTGGCCTCGCGCTCGGCCCGGGTCCGGTCCCAGGCGGCGAGCGCCGACCCGGGCGGCCCGTCCGGCCGCCCGGTCCCGGCGTAGAAGGCGCGCTGCTGGTCGCGCAGGAAGGCGCCGCGCGTCCGCTCGGCCCGCTGGTACGCCCGCACCGTGTCCCGGTTGAAGTAGTAGTAGTGGAGGTACTCGTTGGGGATCGCGCCGAGGGAGCGCAGCCAGTCGGCCCCGAAGAGGCGGCCCTCCTCGAAGGACTCCAGGGCCTTGTCGTCGGCCAGCAGCCGGGGCAGCTCGTCCCGGCCGCCGACGCGCAGGCCGCGCACCCATCCCAGGTGGTTGAGGCCGACGTAGTCGATCCAGGCGTCCTGGGGCCGGGCGCCGAGCAGCCGGGCGATCCTGCGGCCGAGCCCGACCGGGGAATCACAGATCCCGATGACGCGGTCGCCCAGCACCTCGGCCATGGCCTCGGTGACCACCCCGGCGGGGTTGGTGAAGTTGATGACCCAGGCGTCGGGGGCCGTGCGGGCGATCCTGCGGGCGATCTCCCGGACCACGGGAACGGTGCGCAGCCCGTACGCGATCCCGCCGGCGCCGACCGTCTCCTGGCCCAGCACGCCCTCGGCCAGGGCGATCCGTTCGTCGGCGGCCCGGCCCTCCAGTCCGCCGACCCGGATGGCGGAGAAGACGAAGTCGGTCCCGCGCAGGGCCTCGTCGAGGTCCCCGGTGGCGGTGACGGCCGGGGCGTCCGCCGCGCCCGATGCCGCGGCCTGGTCGGCGAGCACCCGGGCCATGGCGGTGAGCCGGCCGGGATCCTCGTCGTACAGGGTCACGTGGGACACCCGTCCCTCGCCGCGGTCCCCCAGGAGTGCTCCGTAGACGAGCGGGACGCGGAATCCGCCCCCGCCGAGGATGGTCAACCGCACGCCCCTACCGTCCTTCCGCCGTCACGACCGGTGCCACGGACCACGACCGCGCGCCGGGCGGAGGTCCGCCCCGGCACCGCGGCGGATGCCACGATCCGTGGCATCGCACGGATGCCACGGATCGTGGCATCCGCCCGGCGGGACCCCCGCCGGGGGTCCCGCGGCACGCGCTTCAGGGGACCAGTGTCCCCCGCCCGCTCAGTCGACCGGCGACGGCACGGCCCGCAGGCGGGCCCCCTGCTGCTGCGGGAAGCCGGTGACACCGCGCACCGGACCCGTCGGCAGGCCCTGCGGTGCGGAGAGCACCAGGGTGATCCGGGTGAGTCCCATGCCCTCCAGCATTCGGCTGGATTCCGCCACCATGCGGCACCGCACCACGCCCTGTGCGGGGTCGGGATGACGGACCGTCCGGACGGCGCCGTCCTGTTCCGCAGCGAGTTCGCCGTGGGTGCTCAGCCAGTGCGGGACCCCGTAGCGGTAGGCGGCCTCCATGAACGGGTCACGGGCGACCTCCTGACGGATGCTCCGCAGCCCCTCGTCCTCCGGGGCCGCGCCGAGGGCGGTGGCGAACTGCGCCAGCAGCGGTACGCACCAGGCCGGTTCGTGGTCCTCCAGCACGGCCGCGGCGTCCGGGTGGAACAGCACGAAGCGCAGGAAGTTGTCGTCCGGCAGGGCCGTCGGATGCGGCCTGACCGACTGGAACAGCCGGTCGAAGGCCGAATTGGTGAGGGCCACGTCCCACCGGTGGTCCACCAGGAAGGACGGGTAGGGGACGGCCTCCATGAGGGCCGCGTAGTCGCACAGGTAGTCGCGCTGGGCCGGATCCTGCGGCAGCCGGTTCTCCTCGGCCGCCCGCCAGGTGGGCGGCGGATCCCGGTCGACCATGACCCGGAAGAGCCAGAAGCACTGCCGCTCGCTCATCTCCAAGGCCTCGGCCAGGGCGAGGAGTTTGCGGTCCGTCCATTCCTTGACGAGCCCGCGCTCCCAGTTTCCGTACGCCCGCACGCTGATGCGCAGTCGCGACGCGAGGTCTTCCTGGCTCAGGCCCAGTTCCTCGCGGCGCTGGCGCAAAATCTCCTTGCGTCGCTCCGACCGCACTGCGCCACGGGCGGACTCCTCGCCCGCCAGGCGTTCCTCACCGGCTCGGACGAGGCCATCAGACGGGCCCACCGCTGCGAGATGTGGCACCGAGAGCTCCCCCTCCTCACGGTCTGGATCTTCATTTCCGTGTGGCGATCCTGCTACCGACTTCATTCGAGTGTCAACTATTGTGGCAATTCCAGCCTTGCGACAGCTCATTCCCGCCACAGCTGTGGCAAGTTCTAGCTCTCCCAAAACAAACCGGATAGATTCCCTGAGGCCGACCACGTGCCCACTGACCTCGCGCGATCTAGGAGAACCACTGGTGACAGACGGCTTCCCGGCTCCCGTCGCGGTGGCCAACGCGCCCCTGGCAGCGACCGTCACGCGGGTCGCCGAACTCGCGAACAAATTGGGCCGCCCCCGAAACCAGGTCTTCGACCTCCGGCGGCTCTCGGAAGCCTCCGGGGTCCCCGCCGATGTGATCAAGACCCTGCTCGACGGGCGCCCGGCCGGCGAACCCGATCTCCAGGCCCGCTTCCTCCAGCGCCTGGACCTGCTCCGGCGGACCCGGGTGAAGTCCAACGGGCGCCGCTACACGCAGCAGGAGATCGCGGACGGCGCCGGAATGTCGCGGCAGCAGGCCGGCGCCCTGATCAACGGCGACCGCCGTCCCACCATGGAGCACTGTGACGCCATCCAGCGCTTCTTCGGGGTGCACGCGGGCTTCCTCACCGCCCACGACGCCGACGCCCTCACCGACGCGCTCCAGCGGACCGAGCAGCAGCTGCTCCAGGACTTCGCGGGCCGCGAGCGGCAGACCGTACCGGCCGAGACCGCTTCGGCGGGCGATCCGCTGGCAAGACTCCTGCAGAACCACGGAGTGCGCGGCATCGCGTGGCGGGCCGCGCAACTGCCCAGCGACAAGCACCGGGACAAGGTGACCGAATGGCTGGACATGCTTCTCGAAAGCGTCAAACCGAACGAATCATGACCCAGTCGAAAGTCTGGATCTGATCCTTGAGTCCTGATCCGGATCCGCGCCGACGGGGAGAACGGTGAGCATAGGCAGAGCACAGCGGCGTTTGTGCGGGGAGCTGGTGGCCGGCATCAAGCTGCCCGCCCCCGTGGAGCCCCTGGACCTCTACGCCGCCCTCTGCGAGGGCATGAGCCGGCACCGTGGCCGCCCGGTGGAGTTCCGCATGGCGGCCTTCCCGCAGGGGACGGCCAGCGGCCTCTGGCTCGACATGGCGGACCGCGATCTGGTGGTCATCGAGGAACGCACCGCGCCCGACCACCAGCTGGTGATCCTGGGCCACGAGCTGTGGCACATGAAGGCCGGCCACTGCAGCCACCACGTCGACGGCGCCGCCGTCGCCGCCCGGCTCCTGGCCGACGGTGCCGACCTCGGCGAGACGGTCCGCAGCGTCGCGGCGCGCACCCGTGCCGACGTCCAGGAGGAAACGGACGCCGAGACCTTCGGGCTCCTGCTGGGCAGCAGGTGCCGCACCTGGCTCGCCGGCTCCTCCGGCCTGCGGCCCCCGGCCCAGCGCGACGAGCTCGCGGGCCGCATCGAAACCTCCCTCGGCTACCGGGGGCACAGGAACGACCGTTGAACGGACAGGACTACTACATCCCGGCAGTCGCGATGGCGGTCTCCCTCGTCTGCAAGCTGCCAGCCCTGCGCGCGCACTGGCGCGATCCGCTGCTGAGGTCCGTCTGCGTACTGCTGGTCCTGGCCACGGCGGTGTTCACCTTCGCCGCCCCGCCCACCATCGAAGCCGTCAACCGCTGGACCGGGATCCCCAATTTCTCCGCCCCGCTGGTGTACTGCCTGATGACGGCCTTCAGCGCCTCGTGCCTGGTACTGATGTTCAACTGGCGCGGCGGTCCGCAGCGGGAGATCAGGCGCACCTCGGCGCGCCTGATCATGGGCTACTCCGTCGTGGTCGTGGCGATCGTGGTGTTCTTCCTCCTCGGCGAGGCGTCCGTCGAGCGGCTGCGGGACTTCGACACGTACTACGCCAACACCCCGTACGTCCGCCTGATGATCGTCTCCTACCTCCTGGCGCACAGCGTGGCGGCCGCGACGATGGTCGCCATGTGCTGGCGCTGGTCGGTCCGGGTCCACGGCTGGCTGCGAGCCGGGCTGGTGATCATCGTGTCGGGGTACTCCATCAGCCTCACCTACGACGCCACCAAGCTGTCCGCGGTCTGCGCGCGCTGGCTCGGTCACGACCTGGACTTCCTGAGCACCTACGTGGCCCCGCCCCTGGCCTCCGCCGCGGCGCTGGTCAGCGCGGTGGGCTTCGTGCTGCCGCTGGTCTGCCAGCGGGTGTCGGACAGCTGGCAGACCTGGACCACGTACCGGCGCCTGGGCGCGCTGTGGCGCGAGGTGCGCAGCACCGCTCCGAGCGGCACCCCCTGCGTGCGGATGTCCTGGTGGTCCCCGGCCGAGATCCGGGTGATCCAGCGGGAGTCCGACATCCACGACGGGTTCCTGCGGCTCGGCCCCTGCTTCGACCGCCGCCACCGCGACTCCGCCTACGAGCGGGCCCGCGCGGCCGGCGCCGACGAGGAGACCGCCCGGGCCGTCGCGGACGCGGCGATGGTGGCGGCCGCCGTACGGACGAGTTCCACGGCCCCCGAGGGGACGGCGGACGACGGGACGGGCGGGGAACGGGTGCTGGTGACCGCCGACGGTCCGCGCGACCTCGTCCGCATCTCCGACGCCCTGCGACACTCCCCGCTGGTGGCCGCGGCCCGGCACCGGGCGGCCCCGGCCGAGGGCTGACCGGGGCCGGGAGCCGACCCCGGCCGTGACCGGGCGGGAGCCCCACCGGGCCCCGGTGCGGGACCTTCAGCGGGAGGCGGTCACCGTGACGGCCGGGAACAGGTCCTGGAACGGCCCGGCGGAATCGGTCCCGTCCCGCCCGTACGGGGCGTCGAAGCTCCAGACCATGAAGAGCAGGAACACGATCAGCGCGCTGAAGAGGCCCGCCAGCAGCAGTTCCCGGCCGGAGCGCCGGATCTGCAGGGTGAAGATCAGCCCGATGGTGACGAGGCCGCCGACCACCAGCCCGACCCAGACCACGCTCGGCAGGGTGGACTCGTCGCTCTGGGTGCGCGAGTGGCGGGCGTCGTCGGCGGCCGCGATGTGGTCGAGCAGCGGCTGGTAGGCCTGCGCCTGCAGCTCATTGGCGGGGCTCTGGTGGGTGACGTCGCCGCGCAGCTTCCCGAGCAGTTGCGCCCCCTCGTCAGAGGCACCCTGCCCGGAGACCAGCCTCGGCCAGTCCACGTTGACCGTGTGGGAGACGTACGCGTCCACCTCGCCGCGGATCCGGTCGCGGACGGGCGCCGGGTAGACGTCGGCGCGCTGGGTGACCTCGTAGAGGGACTGCGCCTCGCGGCGCACGCTGTCCTCCGCCCCGCCGCGCGCCTCCCAGACCCCCGCGATGGCCAGACCCAGGACGATCGCGTAGACCACGCCGACCATCATCGTCATGTACTCGATGACGTCAGGGGTTTCGCTGGTGTCCTCGTCGGCCGCGACCCGGCGGTGCCGGATCGCGGTGATGGCGAGGACGACGGCGCAGACGAGCGCCATGGCGATGGCCAGGACCAGCCATTCGGACACGAGAAATCTCCCGTTCGTGGGTGCGTGGGTGCATGGGGTGCGTCAGCCGCGGCTCTTGGAGCGGGGGCGCAGCGCGGCGGCCGCGAGCACGGCCGGGGTGGTGACCACCACCATGAGCATCATCGTGCTCAGGCCGTTCGGGCCGCGCCGTGCCAGGGCCGCGGAACGGTACGGGCGCACGTGGAAGGCGCGCGCGGGCGCGGCGGCCCGCACCGCGGGCGGGGCGGTGGCCGCCGCGGGGACCGGCCCCGGTCCGGGCCCGGGCGCCGGCGGAGCCGGGGGCGGCTGCGCCGGGGCGTCCGGCGCCGGGGCGTCGGGCGCGGGCGTCCCGGGAAGGCCGGGGGCCTCCCCGGGGTGGTGCACGGTGGGCCGCTGCACGCCGGGCAGGGTCACCCGCACGGAGGGAACGGCCACGGGCGGCCCCGGCACCTCGGGCGGCGGCGAGACGGGCGGCCGTACGACGGGCGGCTTCGGATGCCCGCCCGGCACGCACACGTCCACCCGCGCCCCGCGGCCGTGGCCGTGGCCGTCGGTGTCGCCCGCGACCGCCACATGGCCGTGCAGGGGGCAGAGCACCGCCACCAGACCCGCCCCGGCGAAGTACTGCCAAGCCGTCACCGCGCTCCTCCCGATTCGGCAGCCGATATGAGGGTTACGGCTGAAGAAACGATCAAGGCGCCGGTTCGACACGCGGCGGACAGGTCAAGATCCGCCCTCGGAGGGTGACTTCGGGACGGCCGGAAGATCGCGGAACCCCTCCTGATCGTCCGTCAGACGGGGTCGGGGGCGGCGGGGCCGGGGGATCAGGCCCCGTCCGCGCGCTCCACGTTGGCGATCATCGTGCGCAGCACCCGGAGCGCGGCGACGTACTCCTCGTCGGCGACGCCCTCGTGGACCACCGCGCGCAGTTCGCTCACCTTGGCCCTCACCCGTGCCCTGGCCGCCTCCCCCGCCCCGGTGAGGTACAGCCGCTGCCCGGTGTCGGCGCACAGCCAGCCGCGGCGCAGGAGCCGGTCGACGACCCGGGCGATCTCGTCCGGGTCGTCCGCGAGCGGGGTCAGCTGGACGACGGCCTCCGTGCGGGTGGGGGCCGACGGGCCGCCGTGGACGCGGTTGAGCACCCAGTACTCGGGCTGGGTGACGTCCATCCGGGCCAGGGCGTCGCGCAGGTGGCGGGTGACCTTCGCGTGGGCCAGGCCGCTCCAGTAGCCGATGGGCTGGGTGGCCAGGGCCTCGTCGGTGGCGGCCGGGTCTGCGGGGGCCTGGTCTGCGGCCGGGCGCGTCGCGGATGTCATGGCCCCCACGCTAGCCGCCGGAGTCGGCGCGGCCCTCGGGTCACGCCGGAGCCGCGGCGGCGGCGCCGGGCGGGTTGCGGGCGAGGTGGCCGCACTCGTTGCCACGATGGACCCCGAACCACCCGAACCTAAAGAATCAGGACACAGGGTGGCCCGTTTTGCGATCGGTCACGGAAGCGGCGATGAGTTTTCCCGGCGCGAACAGTCTCACTACCGTCGTCCGACAACACAGGAGGAACACGTGGCTCAGTTGTTGAGGGTCCAGAACTTCAACGTCTCGACAGACGGCATCGGCGCCGGCGAGGACCAGAGTTTCGAGAATCCGTTCGGCCACGTCGATCCCGGGAGGCTGTTCGCCTGGGCCGGCGCCACGGCGAGCTGGCCCATGCGTACGGATCCCGGGGGCAGTCGGGGCCTCGACGACTACTTCACGCGGGACTACGCGGTCAACATCGGTGCCGAGATCATGGGCCGCAACAAGTTCGGGCCCCAGCGCGGGCCCTGGAACGATCACGAGTGGCGCGGCTGGTGGGGGGACGAGCCCCCGTTCCGCACCCCCGTGTTCGTCATGACCCACCACCCGCGTCCCTCGTTCTCGCTCTCCGACACCACGTTCCATTTCGTCGACGGCGACCCGGCCACGGTCCTGGAGCAGGCGCGGGAGGCGGCCCGGGGCAAGGACGTCCGGCTCGGTGGCGGGGTCACGACCGTCCGGGAGTTCCTCGACGCCGATCTCGTCGACACCCTGCACGTGGCGGTCTCGCCGGTGGAGCTCGGGTCCGGACTGCGGCTGTGGGAATCACCCGACGAACTGCTCGACCGGTTCCACCTGGAGGTCGTGCCCAGCCCGAGCGGTGTGACGCACCACCTGTTCTGGCGCAGGTGACCGTTCCCGGGGCCCGTCGGCCCGGGCGCCACAGCCCTTAGGCTGGGGCCCATGTCCGGTACCACCGCCCCGCTCCCCGCTCCTCCGGTGGCCGTGTGGGCGGTGGGGCGGCGGCCGTGGCGGTTCCTGCGGTCGTGGTGGCCGTGGCGGTGCTGGGCGTACCTGGGCAGCGGGTTCCCCCTCGGGTACGCGGTGCTGGTCGCCCTGGTGCTGCTCGTGGGACTCGGAGTGGTGCTGGCGGTGGCCGGGGTCGGACTCCTGCTGCTGCTCGCCGCCGTCGCCGGTGCCGTGCCGCTGGCCGAGCTGGAGCGGCGCAGGCTCCGGTGGGTCGAGCCGGCTCCCGTCGCCGATCCGCACACCTCGCTCGCCGGGGCCGGCGCCGCCGCCTGGCTGCGCACCCGGCTGAGGGAACGGGCCACCTGGCGGGAGTTGGGCTACGCCGCACTGCTGGGGGCCGTGTTCGGCGCGGCCGGGTTCGGGGTGCTGGCGCTGGTGGCGTTCTCGCTGCTCCTCGTGGTGTCACCGGCCGTCGTGTGGGCGCTGGCCCCGGAGCCGGTGATGCTGATACCCGGCCGGGCCGTGACGGGGCCACTGGAGGCGCTGGGCGGGACGGCCGCCGGGCTGGCGGGGCTGGTGCTCGCGGCGTACGCGGGTGCGCTGATCGCCGGGGCGCAGGTGAAGACGGCCCGGCTGCTGCTCGGGCCGCGCGAGGAGGACGGCCGGGTGCTGGAGCTGACCCGGTCGCGGGTCCGGCTGGTGGAGGCCTTCGAGGCGGAACGGCGGCGCATCGAACGCGACCTGCACGACGGGGCCCAGCAACAACTGGTCGCCCTCAGCATGACCCTGGGCCTCGCGGAACTGCGGCTGCGCGGGATCCCGGAGGCGGCGGAGGCCTCGGCCCTGGTCGGCCGGGGGCGCGCCGAGGCCAAGCTGGCGCTGGAGCAACTGCGGGACCTGGTCCGCGGAATCCACCCCCAGGTGCTGACCGACCACGGCCTGGCGGCGGCCGTCGCCGAGGTGGCGCTGCGCCATCCCGTACCGGTCTCGGTGGACCTCGGCGCCCTGCCCCGGCTGCCGGAACACGTGGAGACGACCGCCTACTTCACCGTCACCGAGGCCCTCGCCAACGCCGCCAAGCACAGCGGCGCCGCGCACGTCGGCGTCGCCGGTAGGGTCGAGGGGGACCGGCTCACTCTCACCATCACGGACGACGGCCGCGGCGGGGCCGATCCCGGCGCGGGAGCGGGCCTGGCGGGTCTCGCGGACAGGGTGGCGATGTTGCAGGGCAGGCTGACGGTGTCCAGTCCGGTGGGCGGTCCGACGGAACTGCGCGTGGAGGTGCCGTGCTCCGTGTGATCCTCGCGGAGGACTCCGTACTGCTGCGTGCCGGCCTGACCGAACTGCTGACCCTCGGCGGCCACCGGGTCCTCGCCGCCGTGGGCGACGCCCCCGCCCTGCTGGAGGCGGTGGAGGCCGAGCGGCCCGACGTGGTCGTCACGGACGTCCGGATGCCGCCCGGACTGCGCGACGAGGGGCTGCGCGCCGCGCTCGAACTGCGCTCCCGGGACGCCTCATTGCCGGTCCTGGTGCTCTCCCAGTACGTCGCGACGGCGTACGCGGCCCAGCTGTTCACCGGCGCTTCGGCGGCCGGGCTGGGTTACCTGCTCAAAGACCGGGTCGGTGAGGTGACCGAGTTCCTGGACGCCCTGGAACGGGTCCACGGCGGCCAGACGGTCATCGACCCGGAGGTGGTGCGCGTCCTGCTCGCGCCGCCGACGGCCGCCGACCGGCCGCTGGCCCGCCTGACGCCCCGCGAGCGGGAGGTGCTCGCGCTGATGGCCGAGGGCCTCAACAACCAGGCGGTCGCGGCCCGGCTGTTCATCACCGAGGCCTCCGTCGTCAAGCACTCCGGCAGCATCTTCACGAAGCTGGACCTGGACCCGACGGAGGGCAACCGCCGCGTCCTGGCGGTCCTGGCCCACCTCCGGGGCCGGGACGGGGCCGGGGGGACCTCCGGCGGACCGGGACGCCCGGCCCGCCCCGCCTGATCCTCCGGGCACCCCTTACGCCCCACTCCCTCACGGCCGGCTGCCCCAGGGTTTGGCCCCCTCCGGGTCCAGGGTGTCCGCGCGGGCGCGGAGTTCCTCCGCGATCTCGTCCCAGGAGGGTCCGTGCGCCTCCAGGTCGAAGGCCGCTTCCCTGATCAGGGCCGGGTCGTCGGGCCGTTGCAGCAGGAGCAGCCGGTAGGCCAGGTTGCGGACCCACACGGGCAGCAGGCCGTCGACCACGGCCGGGCACAGCTCGCGGATCATGGCGATGATCTCGTCCGGGCCGGCGAAGGTCAGTTCCTCCACGAAGTACGACGCGTCGTGCTCCCGGCGACGATCGCACTCGGGCGTGGGTCCGTACTCGTCACCCCAGATGCAACGGGCGTGCTCGGTCAGCGTGGTGTGGCGCATGACCGGACCCTACGCCGCCCCGGCCGCCCGGGGCTCCCGCGCCCGGGAGCCGGCCACGATCCGGGACGCGCCGGGCGTCCGGGGCGCGCCCGTCCGGGGCGCGCCCGGCCGGGGCGCGACGGAACGGGCCCACAGCACCAGGAGCACCGGCAGTGCCAGGTAGCCGAAGCGGCCCGCCGGGGCCAGCAGGAAGGCCAGGGTCAGCCCCAGCGCGAGCCGGTCGGCGGCGGCGACGGCCGTGCGCGGCGGGCGCGCCCACAGGGAGAGCGCCACCCCCAGCCCGGCCAGGGCCAGCAGGGCCACCGTCACGTGCCAGCCCCACGGTCCGAGTCCGGCGAGCAGGTGCCCCGGCAGCGGGCTGCTCGCCGGGGTCGGCACGTCCGCCCGGCCCGTCGGGAAGGCGAACACCTGCCGCCACAGCTCCGCCGGCTGGAGCAGCACCCCCGGGAGCACCAGCACCGCCGTGCCGGACACCGCCACCGCCGCACAGCGCACCGCCGCCCGCGCGCCGCGGCAGGCCCCGAGTACGGCGACGGCCACCGCCACCGCGGGCAGCGCGGTCCACTTCATGGCGCACGCCGCCGCGAGCGCCGCCCCGGCCACCGCCGGACGGCCGGAGACGGCCGCCGCGAGCGCCAGGCAGCACAGCCCCGCCAGCGGCAGGTCCACCCCGCTCACCACCAGCGGAAGGGCCACCAGCGGAGAGGCCACCAGCAGCGGGAGCAGCGGCGAGGGGGGAGCGCCGAGCATCCGGCGGCCGGCCCACAGGCAGGTGAACAGGGCCGCCGCGCACCAGATCCGGGCGTCGCCGAGGAGGCGGACCGTCCAGCCGTCGCCGCCGCCCAGCAGGGCGCGCGGGAGGCCGAGGAGGGCCATGCCGGGCAGGTAGGGGGTGTACTCCTCGACTCCGGCGGGCCGGTCCACGTAGAGGCGTCCGGACTCCAGCAGGAGCCGCCCGGACCGTTCGATCACACCCACCTCCGACTGGCCCTGGCCGGTGAGGACCAGGTACAGCAGGGGCAGGACGACCGCTCCGGTCAGGGCCGCGGCCCGCGCCGAGCGCGGGCGGCCCAGGGCCGTGGCCCCGGCGGCCACCAGGTATCCCGCGGCCGCGCAGCAGCCCCACAGCCGGTGCGGGCCGAGCGGGGAGAACAGGGGGAACGCCAGCGCCCAGACGGCCGCGAGCAGCCAGCCGGCGGTCCACCGGGCGGTGGACGGGGCGGAGAGGAAACGGGAGGCCACGGGCGGGAGCGGGCGGGCGGAAGGGGTCATGGACCCATTCCAGCCGCGCGTCCCCCTCGGGTCTGCACGCCCAGGCGGAGCCTTCGTGGTGGGGTTTTCCCTACCCCGGCCGCTCCCCCACCGCCTGCGCCGGCCGCCGCCGTTCACGCCGAAGGGCGCGACCTCGGCAGGTCGCGCCCTTCGGGGAGCCGTTGGCGGCGGGGCGGTCAGGCCTCCGGGGAACCGCCGAAGCGCTCGCGGTAGGACTCCAGGTCCTCCTCGGTGATCCGCGCGAAGAGCACCGGCGGCACGGTGAACGGGGTCCCGGCCGGGACCGCGTCCAGTGCCTTGGCCTGCTCCGGGGTCACCCACACCGCAGTGTCGTCCGCGAGGTCGAACGCGGAGCGCATGGCGCGCGCGGAGGCCGGGATGAAGGGCTCGGAGACCACCGAGTAGAGGTGGATGAGGTTCATCGCGGTGCGCAGGGTGAGGGCCGCGCCCTCCAGGTCGGTCTTGACCTCCAGCCAGGGGGCCTTCTCGTCCAGGTAAGCGTTTCCGGCCGACCACAGGGCGCGCAGCGCTGCCGCCGCCTTGCGGTACTGGAGGGCCTCCATGTGGCCCTCGTACTCGGCGAGGAGCTCGGCGATCTGCTCGCCCAGCCTGGCCTCGGCCGCGCCGGCGGCGCTGCCCGCGGGGACCTCGTCGCCGAACTTCTTGCGGGAGAAGGTCAGCACCCGGTTGACGAAGTTGCCGAGGGTGCCGCCGAGGTCCTTGTTGACCGTGGCGGCGAAGTGCTCCCACGTGAACGACGAGTCGTCCGACTCGGGGGCGTTCGCGATGAGGAAGTAGCGCCAGAAGTCGGCCGGGAGGATCTCCAGCGCCTGGTCGGTGAAGACGCCGCGCTTCTGCGAGGTGGAGAACTTGCCGCCGTAGTACGTCAGCCAGTTGAAGGCCTTGACGTAGTCGACCTTCTTCCACGGCTCGCGGGTGGCCAGCTGGGTGGCGGGGAACATCACCGTGTGGAACGGGACGTTGTCCTTCGCCATGAACTGGGTGTAGCGGACGTCCTCGGCCTCGTACCACCAGGCCTTGTAGTCGCGGTTCGCCGGGTCGAGGTCGGCCCACTCCTTGGTGGCGCCGATGTACTCGATCGGGGCGTCGAACCAGACGTAGAAGACCTTGCCCTCGGCGGCCAGTTCGGGCCACGTGTCGGCGGGCACCGGGACGCCCCAGTCGAGGTCACGGGTGATGGCGCGGTCGTGCAGGCCCTCGGTCAGCCACTTGCGGGCGATGGAGGAGGCGAGCTGCGGCCACTCCTCCTCGTGCTCGGCGACCCAGGCCTCGACCTCGTGCTGGAGCGCGGACTGGCGCAGGAACAGGTGCTTGGTCTCGCGGACCTCCAGCTCGGTGGAGCCGGAGATGGCCGAGCGGGGCTCGATCAGGTCCGTGGGGTCCAGGACGCGGGTGCAGTTCTCGCACTGGTCGCCGCGGGCCTTGTCGTAGCCGCAGTGCGGGCAGGTGCCCTCGACGTAGCGGTCCGGCAGGAAGCGGCCGTCGACCGGCGAGTAGACCTGCCGGATCGCCCGCTCCTCGATGAAGCCGTTCTCCTGGAGCCTGCGCGCGAAGTGCTGGGTGATCTCGCGGTTCTGCTCGGAGGAGCTGCGGCCGAAGTAGTCGAAGGACAGCTCGAAGCCGTCGTAGACCGCCTTCTGGGCGTCGTGCGCCTGCGCGCAGAACTCGGCGACCGAGATCCCGGCCTCCTTGGCGGCGAGTTCGGCGGGGGTGCCGTGCTCGTCGGTGGCGCAGATGTACAGGACGTCGTGGCCGCGCTGGCGGAGGTACCGGGAGTACACATCCGCCGGAAGCATCGACCCGACCATGTTGCCCAGGTGCTTGATCCCGTTGATGTAGGGAAGCGCGCTGGTGATCAGGTGTCGAGCCATCCTCGGATGCTCCATTCGTTTCATTTGTACGGGTTCATGCGTAACGGCGTGCCGTGACGGATTGTGATGCGGTTCATCGTATCGAACCGTCGAAAGGGCACGCGCCCGCATTTCGTCCGGGTGGACGTGACGCAAAAACAGCGAGGGCAGTGACCTCTGCGTCACGGCCCTCGCAATGGGCCCATGTTACAGCCGCGGTACGGAGGCCCCGACCGGTGTCCGGGGGACGGGCACCCCGCGCCGGGCGGCGCCCGCCGGGTGCCGCGTACGGGACCGCCGGATGCCGCCGCCGGCCCTGCCGGGTGCCGCGTACGGGCCCTCAGTCGCGGCCGCCCGCCCCTCCGTCGAGGGCCGTGATCCGGGCGCCGCCGGTGAGCCGGCCCGTCAGGGCGACGGGGGCGCCCTCGGGTCCGGCGGGGGCGGTCAGGCTGCGGCCGTTCGCCTCCGCCCGGACGGCGCCGGTCGCGGTGATGGCGGCGACCTCGCGGCTCCCGGCGGCGAGCTGGTACCAGCGGCCCGCCGGGGAACGCCACCGGGTGCCCACGAGGAGGTGCTGGCCGAAGCGGCCGCAGGCGGCGGTGGACCGTGCCCGGACCACCTCCTGCGGGGGCCCGGCGGGCGGGCGCAGCCGTACGAGGACGTCGCCGGGGCCGGCCCAGCCGGAGGCCCGGGTGCAGCTCCAGGTGGCCCGGCCCGCGCCGTCGGGGAGTTCGGTGTCGGCGAAGTCCCAGACGTTCACGGCCCGGACGCCGCCGCCGCTCAGTTCGCGCAGCCCGCAGGCCCCCGGAGCCCAGGCCGCGCGGGCGGCCGGTCCGGTGGCCTCGCGGGGCTGCCGGGCGGGCACGGCGGCGGGGCCGTCGGGGAGCGGGGTGTAGGTGAGGTGGACGGGAGTGAGCCCGCCCAGGTCGGCCAGGAGGAAGGAGTGCTTCTCGACGATGCGCGGGGAGGAGGTCAGTTCGAGCACGGGCCAGGCCTCGCAGGTCCCGGTGCCACGGGGGACGGCGGCCGGGGCCGTGACCCCGTCGGCGGCCACGGCCAGGGGCCGGGCGGGATCCCCGGCGCGGAGCAGGTCGAGGGTGGCGGCGGTGGCGATCCAGGGCGCGAGCAGGTAGCGCGCGGCCGGGCCGGCCCGGTCCCGGGTCAGGGCGAGGGCGGCCGCGGTGGTGACGCCCGCCTCGTCGGTACGGGCGAAGTCGAGGGTGCGCGGGCCGCGCGGGCCGCGCACCGTCTCGGTGTAGCGCACCACGCGGTCGCCGTCGAGCAGGACCACGACCGTCGTCGCGGGTCCGGTCCCGTCCCCCGGCCG
>NZ_JBEXKC010000098.1:0-22500 GCF_040609475.1 Streptomyces sp. NPDC004667
GGTGTGGGGTGGGCAACGGCGTTAACGGCGTTAACGGTGGGGGGGTGGGTTGGGGGGGTGTCGGCGTTAACGGCGAAAACACCGTCGAGGGGGTTCGGTGGGGTGGGGGGGTGGGGTGCGGGGGTGTCGAGTGGCCGGCTCGGGGGGGTAACGGCGTTAACGGCGTTAACGGTGGCAGGGGGTGGGGGGGTGGGTGCGGTGTCGACCGTGTTGAGGGTCTGCTGCTCGGTGGGGGAGACCGGGGTGGCGTTAACGGCGTTAATGCCGTTGACCGGGTGGAGGGAGGCCAGGCCTTCCAGGAGGCGGGCGTAGGCGGCTCGCTTGGGAGGGCGGGGGGCGGTCCGGCCCGTTTCCCAGGAGGTGACGGTTTCGCGGCGGACGGAGAGCGCCTTGGCGATCTGGTCCTGGCTGAGGCCTGCGGCCTCGCGCAGGCGCTTGCGTTCGTCGGGTTCGGGGAGCCCGTCCTGGGCGGCTGCTTCTTCGAGCAGGGCGTCGACCGCCGCGAAGAGGGTGGCCTGCTCGTTCGTCTCGCTCATGGGTGCCTCCAGCAGCTGCTATACGACTGCAGCCTATGTGAAGCGCACCGCCGAACGCACGCGAACCGCACGTGGGGCGTTAACGGCGTTAACGCCGTTAACGGTCCGGACGCGGGGGTGCTGACGGTTCCGGTGCCGTCAGCGCCCCCGGCGTTCGTCGGTCCGTGGCTTCCTGGGTGCCCGGTCAGATGCGGGTCAGCAGGAGTTCGGTGACGGCCTTCAGGTCGTCCGGGGTGAGGTGGGCGGTCAGGGCGTCCGCGATGGTCTCCGGGGAGTGGGTGGAGATCGTGATGCGGGGGGCCGGTGCGGGGGAGGGGGACGGGGAGGCGGACGGCGTCCGGGGTGGGTTGGTGGCGGGTGCCGGGCGGGTGCGCTGGCGCGGGGGGTTGACCGCGCTCAGGCTCTCGTCGGCGGCGGCGGCCTGTTCCTCCTGGGGGAGGCGGCCGATGCGGCGGGCCGGTTCGACCTTCAGCTCGCCCGTCTCCACCTTCTCCTGGAGGGTGGGCGTCAGGTTGAGCAGGGTCAGCCGCTGGGAGACCCAGGCCGCCGTCTTCCCGATCCGCTTGGCGACCTGCGCCTGGGACCCGTGGACGTCGACCAGCTCCTGGAGGGCGCGTGCCTGGTCCATGGGGGCCACGTCGACCCGGTGGACGTTGGCGATGAGCGCCGATTCGAGGATGTCCGCGGCCGACGCCGACAGGGAGTCGTTGACGTGGATCTGGATGGTCTTCAGGCCCGCCAGGTGGGCTGCGGCGAGGCGCCGGTTGCCGTCGATGACCACGTACGGAGCGCGGCCCAGGCCGTCGGTGGCCCCGGGGTGTGCCTCCATGAAGGCCATCCGGGTCGCGACGGCCAGGGGCTGGAGCTGCCCCCGTACGGTCAGGGACTCGGCCAGCTCCGCCAGGTCCGTGAGGTCCTCGCGGAGGTTGAAGGGATTGTGGGCGAGGGCGTCGATGGGCACCTCGGACGGGGGAACGACCCCGGAGGTGGGGGCGCCCGTGGCCTCGGCGATGGCGGTGCGCCGGGAGCTGACGCCGACGGGCTGGGCCCGCGCGAAGGAAGCCGATACCCCGAGCTTGTCGGCCTTGCTCATGAGATCTCCCTCGCGAGGGCGCGCAGGGCCACGGCCTGGTCGCCCTTCGGTGCGTAGACGAAGAGCGGCTGCTTCACCCGTACCGCTTCGCGCTGTTCCTTGAGGTCGGGGACGATCGCCACGACCCGCGGATCCTTTATGTCCATCCAGGCCTGGAGGGAGGATGTGGCGATGTAGCCGCGGCGGCCGTCGTAGAGGTTCACGACGAGGCCGAGGTAGTCGATGTCGAGGCTGAGGTCGTCGCGCAGGTCGTTGATCTGGGACGTGAGGAGGTCGTACGCGTCGGCCGAGGAGTCCTCGGCCTGTACGACGATCAGCGCGCCGGAGGCGCCTGGCTGCTCGGTGTCGCGGCGGCGGCCGTAGTAGATGGCCGCGTCCATGCTGAGGCCGAGGCTGGGCGGGCAGTCGATGAGGATGACGTCGTAGTCGGACTCGACGGGGGCGAGGGCGCGTTCGAGGGCGGCCTCGCGGGCGCGGACCGTGGAGAGGCGGACGTCGAGGAGGAAGGCGTCCGTGCAGGCGGGGAGGAGGTGGAGGCGGTCGCCGAAGCGGTCGTCCGGGACGGGGACGATCAGGTCGGAGAGCGGCCCCTTGGCCTCGCTCGCCATGTGGCAGGTGAGGCTGTCGCCGCCGATGGGCAGGGGCTGCTGGCCGAGCTGCTTGGTGAGGTGGCCCTGCGGGTCGAAGTCGACGAGCAGGACGCGCATGCCGAGCCCCGGAAGGTCTTCGAGGTCCAGCGGGGTGACCGGCGCGTGGGGGTGTTCGTTCTCCTCGGCCGGGGTCAGGCGGGCCAGTTGGCGCGCGATGCGGACGGGGTGGAGGGAGGAGGGGTCCTCCGCGAGGGCCTCCGCGGTGCCGGCGGTGATGGCGGTCTTGCCGACGCCGCCCTTCTGGTTGCACACGACGATGCGGCGGACGACGGAGGGCCGCTTGACGGTGGGGGCCGGGTTCAACTCCAGCCAGAGGTGCACCGCCTGGGCGAGGCCCTGGATGAGGGAGACGCCGCGGTCCTTGGAGTCGGTGCGGAAGGACTCCCACTGGCCGGCGGGCAGCCAGGTGGAGAACGATTCGGCGCCCGCGGTGTCGACGGGGGAGGGGGCGGAGGCGAGGCCGCTCCAGTGGGCGATGCCCTGGTGGACGGCGTCCTGGATGTCGACCCGCAGTTGAGCGGTGCGGATCTTCAACTCCTGGCGGAGCCACGGGGGGAGCTTGGAGACGACCTTCTCTCGGTCGCTCGGGGACGAGGGCGAAGTCATGAGAGGGACTTTACTAACGTTCTGGGGTGCATGTGGGCGCCACGCTTGGGTTTTGCTAACGAAATGGGTGGGGATGGCGGCGGGGAGGGGTTCGGGAGGGTCCGGACGCGCGACAGGGCGGCCCCGCACACGCCGTAGCGAGCACCCCCGTGGATCGCCACGGCGTGTGCGGGGCCGCCCTGGGGGCGGTCGTCCGGTTGGTGGGTTGGTTGGTCGGTCGGTCGTCAGTCAGTCGCGGTCGGGGTGGCCGGAGTGCTGGTCAGGCCGAGTTCGGTGCGGCAGGCGTGGGAGCCCGACGGGTCGAAGAGGTGCATCCGCCGGGCGGGCACGATGCCCGGGAGGAGGTAGTTCCACAGGTCCACGACCCGGGCGTGCAGGTCCTCGCGGCCGGTGCGGACGTGCGAGGTGACCTGGATTCCGGTGAACGAACCGATGAGGAAGGTCGACAGGTCCCGTATGTCGTGCGAGGGCATGACGTCACCGCGGTCCCGGGCCGGCGTGAGGCAGTGGACGCAGGTGTCGATCCAGGCGTCGTACGGGGACGGGTCGGGGTGCGTGAACGAGCCGAACTCGATGACCAGGCGGATCCCGGCGCGGATGCGGACGTTGGAGCGCAGCCCGGCCGCCATCTGGTGGGTCAGGTCGATGACCGTCTGGAGGCCCGGGTCCTCGATGACCGGAACGTCCTGGGACACCTTGAACTGCTCGTCCATCAGGGTGCGGGCGAGGGCTTCCTTGGACGGGAAGTGGAAGTAGAGGGCCCCCTTGGTGACTCCGGCGTGTTTGACCACGTCGCTGAGGCTGGTGCCGCCGAAGCCGGAGCGGTCGAAGGCGATGGCCGCACCGTCGAGGATCGCCTGTCGGGTGATCTCGGCCCGTTCTTGCCTGACCCTTGCCACGTCTGCCTCTGCCTCTCCTCTTCGGACGCCGGATCCGTCCGGCGGTACATGATCAACCTAGTGGGCTTCGGTGGAAGGAAACCAGTCGACCAGTACGTTTAAGGGAGTATGGGGAGGGTTTTTGATGGGTTGTAGGGCGGTTTGCGCTGTTACTTTTTGGTGGGACGGGGTGGTGGTGGGGGTGCGTCGGAAGCGTTAACGGCGTTAACGCCGTTAACGCCGCGGAGGGGGGTGGGTGTTAACGCCGTTAATGGTCTGGGCGTTAACGGCGTTAAGACGGGAGGGGAAGGTGGGTGGCCCTCCGTCCCTGTCGGAGCATCCACTCCAGGCAGCGGCGCCGGCTGAGCAGCGTGTTGCGCACCCGTAGGCCGAAGGTGGTGGCGGGTGCCAGGAAGGGGCCCGTGCGGTCGCCGCCCTTCTGGCACCGCTCGGCGTAGGGGCGTACGAGGGACTCGTAGCGGGTGAGGGCGGAGCGGGGGTCCTCGGGCGAACGGGCCAGTTCGGTCGCGAGGACGTAGGCGCCGACGAGGGCCGTGCCGGTGCCCATGCCGCCGATCGTCGCGCCGCACGCGGCGTCGCCCACGAGGGCGATCCGCCCGCCGGTGGTGGACCAGGAGCCGACGTCGGCGCGGCTGATGGAGTCGAAGTAGAGGTCTTCGGCGGCGTCGAGGGAGTCGAGGAGGTGGGGCACCCGCCAGGGGAGGCCGTGGAAGGCCTCCTTGACGAGGGCCTTCTGGGGCAGGGGGTCGCTGCGGTCGTACCGCAGTTCCGGGGAGGCGAAGAGGAAGAACGCGTGCGCCCGGGTGGGGTCCGCGGGAGAGGTGCCGATGCCGGCGAGGCGGCCGGGGGTGTTGAGGCCGATCGTGGCGCAGGTGTGGGGGGAGGTCTGGGGGGTCTTCGTGGTGACGGGGGGCAGGGGCGGGTCGAGGGGGAGGCTCCAGGTGGCGGCGTAGTAGCCGAGGTGGCGGACGTACCGGTGCTCCGGGCCGAAGGCGAGGCGGCGGACGGTGGAGTGCAGGCCGTCGGCGCCGATGACCAGGTCGAAGGTGCGGGGCGGGGCGTGGCGGAAGGTGACGTCCACGCCGGTGGGGGTTTCCCTGAGGCCGGTGACGGAGTCGCCGAAGACGTACTCGGTGGTGGGCAGGGAGGAGGTGTACAGGATGTGGGCGAGGTCGCCGCGCAGCACCTCGATGTCGCCGCCCGCGAACGAGGCGGGGAGGTGGAGGAGTTCGCGGTCGTCGGCATCGACGAAGGTCATGGTGGTGCCGCCGGTCTGAGCGCGGCGCAGCTCGTCGAGGATCCCCATGCGCTCCAGGACGGTGAGGTGGGTCTCGCCGCGGAAGTCGACGGCCCGGCCGCCGGGGCGCGGTGCGGGGGCGAGTTCGACGACGGTGGGGCGGAATCCGTGGCGGCCGAGCCAGTGGGCGAGGGCCGGGCCGGCGATGCTCGCGCCGGAGATGAGGACGGTGGGGGTGGAGGTGGGCACGGGGGCTCCAGGGTCATTAATTGTGTCTGGTGGATACTTTTTTGCTTTGTGTACGGTAGACGCAGTTTTGGTGCGAGTGCAAGGGGATCCGATGGCGGACGAACAGTGGGGCCCGGCGGTGCGGTTGCTGTGGGGGCCGCCGCCGGGGCCGCCGGCCCGGGGACCCCGGCGCGGGCTCACGCTGGAGGGGATCGCGGGGGCGGGTGTCGGGATCGCCGACGCGGAGGGCCTGGGCGGGGTGTCGATGCAGCGGGTGGCCGCGGAGCTGGCGGTCACCAAGATGGCGCTCTACCGGTACGTGCCGGGCAAGGCGGAACTGGTCGCGCTGATGGCGGAGGCGGCGATGCCGGATCCGGCGGCGGAACTCGACGCCGCGCTGGAGCGGGCCGGGAGCGGTTGGCGGGAGCGGCTGGGAGCGTGGGCGCGGGAGTTGCTCGCCGCGTTCCGGGCGCATCCGTGGCTGCTCCGGGCGACGGTGGGGGCGCGGGCCGTGGGGCCGCGGGAGGTGGGGTGGCTGGAGCGTGCGCTCGCGGCGTTGGAGGGGTGCGGGCTGACCGGGGCCGAGTCGATGGACGCGGTGGTACTGGTGGCCGGGCACGTCCGGGGGATCGCGGAGCAGGAGCGGGCGGTGGCGGCCGGGGGATCGGGGGGCGCTGCCGGGGGCGGGCCGGACGTGGAACTCGGGGCGGTGCTGGGGGAGGTGATGCGGCTGCGGGGGGCCGACTTCCCGGCGCTGGGGGCCGCGCTGGCGTCGGTCGCGCGGGAGGGTGGACAGGACCAGGCGCTGGACTTCGGGCTGGAGCGGATCCTCGACGGGATCGGACTGCTGGTGGCCGCGCGGGGGAGCGGGGCCTGAGCGCTGTCGTGGGGTCGTCCGTCCGCGGGGCCCGGCCAGGGCATCGGCCGGAGGGCCGGGGCGTGCGGAGGGAGGGTGGAGGGGCGGGTGCTTCGGCGGAACCGGTGCGCGGTGCGGGGTGCGCGGTGCGCGGTGCGGTGCGGGGTGGCTCTGGACGGGCCATGGTCCGGGAGGACCGCAGCGGCGGTCACGAGGCGGCGGTACGGGGGACGCCCGTCGGGTCGGGGAGGGGCGGTGCTGTCGTGTGCGGGGGTACGTGGGGTGGGGAACCGGCTGATCGGCGGGGTCCTTCCCGCTGGTCCGTGCCGGGGTGGCAGAGGATTCGGATGGGGCGAGCGCGTGGATGGGGGCGGGGGCGCCTGGGTCGTGGACGGTGACGGCTGACGGGGGCGGGCCGCTTCGGTGTGGGACGGGGCCGCGAAAGGTGTTGGACGGTGAGGTGCCGTCCGTAGGCCGGGGAGGCCCTTTACCGCCCGGAGTGTGGCGAGGTTGGGCAGTGGTGCGTGGGCCGGGGTGACCGACGGTGTGTCCGCCCCGGGGCCGTGACCCGGGTGGGGGGATGGGACGTGGGTGGTCTTCGTCGGCATCCTGTTTTTTGGCGTGACGCCGTTTGCCGTCGCGGTGCGGGATGCGTCGGCGGGGGCGGTGCGGGCCCCGGGCCGGAGGGCCCCGGCGGGTACGTGGGGGTTGTGCGCGCGAGGGCCGGTTCTCCGTGGAGGCGTGGGGCGGCCGAACGGTGACGACCTTCCGAAGTCGTGGGCCGGGTTGTTTTCGGCGGGGGGAGCCGGGCAGTGAGGGGCTGTGGCGGGTGACGTGATGGTCGCCGTGGCGGTGGTGGTGCTCGCGTGCGGGGTGGGTGGTGCCGGGGCGCGCCGGGTCGGGCAGCCGGCGGTGGTCGGGGAGATCGCCGTGGGCATCGTGCTCGGGCCCTCGTTGCTGGGGTGGGTGTGGCCGCAGGGGCAGAGGTGGCTCCTGCCGGGGGATGTCCTGCCGTATCTGGGGGTGCTGGGGGACCTCGGGCTGGTCGCCTTCATGTTCCTGGTGGGGCTGGAGCTGGATCTCGGGCTGCTGCGGGGGCAGGGGCGCGTGGTGGTTCTGGTGAGTCAGGCGGGTGTGTGGGTGCCTTGGGCGCTCGGGGCACTGCTGGCCCTCGGGCTGTACGGGTCCTTCGCGCCGGAGGGGGTGGGGCGGGCGGAGTTCGTGCTGTTCGTGGCGGTGGCGCTGAGCGTGACCGCCTTTCCGGTGCTGGCCCGGATCCTCACCGAGCAGGGCTTGTACGGGACGCCGGTGGGGGCGCTGGCGATGGCCTGCGCGGCGGTGGTGGACGTGGTCGCCTGGTGCCTGCTCGCGGTGGTGGTGGCCGTGGCGGGGGGCGGCGGGGCGGGGGCCGGGTCGGGACGGGCCCTGGCGGCCGGGGCGTTCGTGGCGGGGATGTGGTGGGGCGTGCGGCCCTTGCTGGCCCGGGTCGTGGGGCGGCGGTCGTGCGGGGCCGGTGGTGACGGCGGGGTACTGGCCGGGCTGTTCGGCGGGCTCTGCCTGGCGGCGTACACGACCGACGTCCTCGGGGTCCACGCGCTGTTCGGGGCCTTCGTCTTCGGGGCGGTGGTGCCGCGCGGGGTGAAGGCGGTCGAGCGGGCGGCGGAACGGATACGGGAGTTCGCGGTGCCGCTGCTGCTGCCGTTGTTCTTCGTGGGCAGCGGGCTGCGCACCGATGTGGGGGCCTTGGCGGGCGGTGGGGTCTGGCTGTGGGCGGCGGTCGTGCCGGCGGTGGCCGTCGTGGCGAAGTGGGGCGGGGCGACGGGCGCGGCGCTGTTGGCCGGGCGGAACCGGGAGGAGGCCGTGCTGCTGGGGGCGCTGATGAACTGCCGCGGGGTGACGGAGCTGGTGGTGCTCGACATCGGGCTAGGTCTGGGGGTGATCGGCGTCGAGCTGTTCACGGTCCTGGTGCTGATGGCCCTGGTGACCACGGCGATGACGGGACCGGTGGTGAGGGCACTGCGCGCGCGGAGCGCGGAGTTCCGCGTACGGGGGGCCGGCCCCGGGCCGTCGGGGTGAACGCCGGGTCCGGGGGGCCGGCGGCGCGGGAGGACGGGTGTTGCGGGTGTTGCGGGCGTCGGGGACCAGGCGTTTCGTAGTGGGCTTGTTCAGGTCCCCCGGAAGGGCCGGCGGGCCGGGCGGCCGGGGGGCGTATCCGCTGTTCACAGCCGGTGCGGTGGCAGGCCCGGCGGGGCGGGGCGGTGGGCCTGCGCTGTCGTCGGGTGTTGTCGGTGTCCGGAAAAGGCCGTACCGGGGCGGGGGCCGGTCGCGGGCGCGCGGTGGTCTCCGGTGGGAGTCCGCCCGGCCTCCGGTGGCGGCGCCCACCGTTGCCGCGACGATCTCGAACCCCTGTCTCTCGGGGCGAACCGCGGATGCGGTGAATGCGGCGTGTGGAGCCCCCCATGGTCAAGCAGCAGCGTGCGGCACGCACGCGGGAATCTCTGGTGCGCGCGGCCGCGGAGGTGTTCGCCGAGCAGGGCTTCGTCGCCGCCTCGATCGCCGCGATCAGCGAACGGGCCGGAGTGAGCACCGGCGCGCTGAACTTCCACTTCGACGGCAAGACCGCCCTCGCGCGGGCCGTCGAGGGGCGGGCCGCGGAGGCGGTGCGGGCGATCACCCGTGCGGGGGGCGGGGCGGGACGGGCCGGCGATCCGCTGGGGGCGCTGGTCGACTCCACGTACGCGCTGCAGCGGCTGCTCGTCGGGGACGTGCTCGTACGGGCCGGATTCGCGCTCGGGGCGGACGTCGCCCACCGCAGCCGGGTGGACCTGCGCGGGCAGTGGCGGCTCTGGGTCGAGGGGTCTTTCGCGGCGGCGGCGCGGGCCGGGCTGCTGGCGGACGGGGTGCCCGCCCGGGACGCCGCCCGCCTGGTGGTGGCCGTGACGGCCGGGCTGGAGGTGCTGGGCGCGGCGGACGCCGAAGGGGCCGACCTGCCGCACGCCCTCACCCGGATCTGGTCGGTCGTCCTGCCGGGTATCGCGACCGGACCCCAAGAAACAGACTGAATGGTTTGATTTTTGAGCTCCAATGGGTGTTATATGACCCCTGTTGCGAGGCGGCCGAAGCCTTCCGAGCTGTCACACATGTGTGCACTGCATGCAAAAGTGCAGGTCAGACAAGAATCTTCATATGACGCCACGACCTTGCCGGGTCGAAAACAGCATGGCCGGTTTGGTATTGACAAACCGTCCGGCCTGTTTTCTACTGACTCTTGCGACTCATCCAAGGACAGGGGAGTACGACGTGGACATCGATGTACTGGGCGCACTCGCCGTGCGGGAGAACGGAATCTCCATCACGCCGACCGCCCCCAAGCCCCGCCAGGTCCTGGCCCTCCTGGCCCTCCATGCCGACCAGGTCGTGCCGGTGTCGGCGCTGATCGAGGAACTGTGGGGGGCGGTACCGCCGCGCAGCGCCCGTACGACGCTGCAGACGTACGTCCTCCAGCTGCGCGCGCTGATCGCGACCGCTCTGGAGGAGGGCGAGGGACAGGGCGACGGGTCACGGACGGCGAAGGACGTGCTCGTCACGCTTCCCGGCGGCTACCTGCTCAACAGCGGTGGCGGTACCAGCGACGTGCGGGAGTTCGACCGGCTGGCGGCACTGGGCTACCGGGCCATGGACGCCGGGGACTTCCCGGTCGCCGCCCAGCGGCTGCGCGAGGCGCTCGCCCTGTGGTCCGGACCCGCCTTCGCCGACGTGCACGGCGGCGTGCAGCTCGACATGGAGACGCGGCGGCTGGACGAGATCCGGCTGTGCGCCCTCGACCAGCGCATCGAGGCCGACCTGAAGTTGGGGCGCCACCGGGAACTGCTGGCGGAGCTGACGGTGTTGGTGAGCCGGTACCGCACGCACGAGAACCTGCACGGGCAGTTCATGATCGCCCTGCACCGCTCGGGGCGGCGCGGCGAGGCGCTCGACGTGTACCAGCGGCTGCGGGCCACGCTCGTACGGGACCTGGGCCTGGAGCCGTCCACCGCGCTGCGCCGGTTGCAGCGGTCGATCCTGATGGCGGGCCCGGAGAGCGTGAGCCCGGGCAAGACGACGGGGATGGCCACGGCGGTGGGCGCGGTGGCCGGGACCGGCCTGCGGACGGACCGGCTCGTACGCGCCTGAGTCGGCACCGGAGCGGGGCGGGGCGGAGCGGAAGGGAGACGGAGCGGTGCAGGAGAGGTCGGAGCGGACCCGTAGGCGGTTGGTCTTCGCCGGGGCCGAGTTGTTCCACCGCAGCGGATATGCCAACGCGACGCTCGGCGAGATCGCGGGCGCGGCCGGGGTGACGAAGGGAGCGCTGTACTTCCACTTCGCCTCGAAGGACGAGCTCGCGGACGCCGTGCAGCGGCGGGGCTGCCGTCTGCTGCGCGAGGCGGTGCGCGGGCTGAACGAGAGCGGCGCATCACCCCTGCAGGCGCTGATCGACGCGACCCACTGGCTGGCGCGGACGCTGCACGAGGAACCGGCGATCCCGGCGAGTTTCAGGATCACCAAGGAGTGCGGCGGGCACCATTCGGCGCAGCAGGACTTCCAGGGCGCGTGGCTGGCGACGGTGTCCGACCTGTTGCGGCTGGCGCGGGACACCGGGGAACTGCCCCTCGGCGGACCGGCCGGCGGGACCGGTGACGACGGGACCGGTGACGACGGTGCCGAGGGCGCCGGGCCCTCGCCCGCCGAGCGGTGGGAGAGCGCCGAGGCACTGGTGGCGGCGGCCGTCTGCGGCATCGAGGTGCTGTCGGGAACCGGGCTGTCCTACGGGGAGCTGCGCCGCAAGGTGGCCGCCCTGTGGGGGCTGTTGCTGCCGAGCCTGGTGGGAAGGGCGCGGACGGGCGAGTACCGGACGGACGCCCGCGAGGTGCCAGAGCGCGCCGGGGCGCGCGCCTACGAGTTCCTCGGCAGCGGGGTCTGACGGGTCCTACGGGTCTGACGGGGCCTGGGTCCTACGGGTCCCACGGGTCCCACGGGGCCTGGGTCCTACGGGTCCTGCGCGTCTGACAGGTCTTGCGGGTCTTGCGGGTGTGACAGGTCTTGCGGGTCTTGCGGGTGTGACAGGTCTTGCGGGTCTTGCGGGTGTGACAGGTCTTGCGGGTCCGGTGGGTCTTGCGGGTCCGCCGGGGGCCGTGCCGTGCGGGCGGACCCGCACGGAGTGTGGGAAGCGGGCTCCGGCCGGAGCCCGGCGGTATCGGGCGATGCGAGGAACCACGAAGGGGGAGACCGTGAAGATCCGGATCCTGGGTCCGTTGAGTGCCGAGGTCGACGGGGACTCGATCGTGCCGACGGCGGCCAAGCCGCGGCAGATCCTGGCCCTCCTCGCGCTGCACCCCGGGCGGGTGATGCCCGTACCGACCCTCATGGAGGAGATCTGGGGCCAGGACCTGCCCGCCAGCGCCCTGACCACCCTCCAGACGTACATCCTGCAACTGCGCCGCAGGCTGGGCACCGCGATGGGGCCGGGCCGGCCCGGCGGCGCCAAGGAGGTCCTCACGACCCGGCACGGCGGCTACCTGCTCCAGGTGCCCCCGGAGTCCGTCGACGTGAACGCCTACGAGAGCCTCGTGGGCCGGGGGCAGAGCGCCTTCGAGGCCGGGGACGACCGTGCCGCGGCGGACCTGCTGCGCGAGGGACTCGCCCTGTGGCGGGGGCCTGCGCTGGTCGACGTACGGGTGGGACCGGTCCTGGAGATCGAGGTGCTGCGGCTGGAGGCGAGCCGGCTGGTCGCGGTGGAGCGGCGCATCGACGTCGACCTGCGGCTCGGGCGGCACACCGAACTCCTCGCCGAACTGACCGAGCTGACCGCGCGACAGCCCCAGCACGAGGGTCTGCACTCCCAGCTGATGGTGGCCCTGTACCGGTCCGGGCGGCAGGCGACGGCGCTGGACGTGTACCGGCGCCTGCGGCAGCGGCTGATCGGCGACCTGGGCGTCGAACCGTCGCCGCAGTTGCAGCGCCTGCACCAGGCGATGCTGACGGTCGATCCGGCCCTGGACGTGGCGGCGGGCCCCAAGCGCGGCTCGACCTTCGACCTCTACGCGGCCTGACTCCCGGCGGGGTCGCCGCACCCCGTCACCCGGACGCGCCGGGCGGGCTGGCAGGGTGGGGGGATGGACGATCTCGGTGAGGGACTGACGCCGTTCCGGCTGGACGTGGCGCAGGCGGAACTCGACGACCTCGACGCGCGGCTGCGCCGGGTGCGGTGGCCCGACGGGATCGACGGCGCCGGGTGGGCCTACGGGATACCGCCGGCCGAGATGCGCGAGCTCGTGCGCTACTGGCGCGAGGAGTACGACTGGCGGGCTGCCGAGGCGCGCCTGAACGAATGGCCGCAGTTCACCACCGTCATCGACGGCGCGCGGGTGCACTTCGCGCACGTCCGCTCGCCCGAGCCGCACGCCACGCCCCTGCTGATGACGCACGGCTGGCCCGGCTCGTTCGTGGAGTTCCAGAAGGTCGCGGGCCCGTTGACGGATCCGCGGGCGCACGGCGGGGACCCGGCCGACGCCTTCCACCTCGTGCTGCCGAGCATCCCCGGCTTCGGCCCGTCCGGGCCGACGGACTCGCCCGGCTGGGAGTTCAAGCGGGTCGCGCGGGCCTTCGGGGTGCTGATGGAGCGGCTCGGGTACGGGACGTACGGGGTCCAGGGCGGGGACTGGGGCGCGGCCGTCTCGCGGGAACTGGGCCGGCTGCTGCCCGGTCGGGTGTGCGGCGTCCACCTGAACCTGCTGCCCGGGGCGGGGGCCACCGCCGAGCCGACGGAAGCCGAACTCGCCGCGCTGAGCCCCGCCGAGCGGGAGCGGACGTGGGCCTCCTGGGAGCGGTACCGCGTCTGGGCGCGGGAACGGCAGGGCTACGCCGACATCCAGGCGACCCGGCCGCAGACCCTCGCGTACGCGCTGAACGACTCGCCCACCGGACTGCTCGCCTGGATCGGGGAGAAGTTCACGGAGTGGGCGGACCCGCGCTGCCCGGTGGACCGGGACCAGATGCTGACCAACGTGATGCTGTACTGGCTGACCGGCACCGCCGGTTCCGCCGCCCGGATCTACTGGGAGCGGGCGCACGCCGACTACCACGGGCAGCCGCCCGAGGTGTCGGCCACCCCGACCGCCCTCGCGGACTTCCCCCGGGACAACTTCATCCCGCTGCGGCACGTCGCCGCGCGCACCGATGCCGTCGTGCGCTGGACCTCGTACGACCGGGGCGGCCACTTCCCCGCGATGGAGGTGCCGGAGCTGCTGGTGGGGGACATCAGGAGCTTCTTCCGGGACCGTGGCGCGTCCGGCATGTGAAAACGTCCGGGCAAGGAGCGGCTCAGGTGTGATCATCCGACGATGAACGACGAACAGCGGACCCCGGCCGTCCTGGACGGCGACGAACGCGCCACACTCATCAGCCTCCTGCAGCGCCAGCGCGACACCCTGATGATGAAGTGCGCGGGCCTCACCGACGAGCAGCTGCGGCGCCGGGCCGTCGCGCCGTCCGGGCTGAGCCTGCTCGGGCTGGTGCGGCACCTGGCCGAGGTCGAACGCGGCTGGTTCCGCAACGTGGTGGGCGGCGAGGACGTGCGCGGGTACTTCCCCCGGAACGAGGCCGGTGAGTGGACCGAGTTCCACGTGGAGGACGCGGATCCGGCGGAGTCCTTCGCGATCTGGGAGGAGACCTGCGCGCGGTCGCGGGCCGTGGTGGAGGCCGCGGCCTCCCTCGACGTGCCGGGGTTCCACGGGGACCAGCCGTACTCCCTGCGCTACGTCATGGCCCACATGATCGAGGAGTACGCCCGGCACAACGGGCACGCCGACCTGTTGCGCGAGGCGATCGACGGGGTCACGGGGGAGTAGCGGCCGGCCCGCGGCGGATCAGACCCGGTCGGTGCCGGTCCGGTCCACGGCGTCGAGCGCGGCCTGCCACGGGAAGTGCGGCGGGGCGTCGGGGCCGGCCGGGCCGGGGACGAAACCGCCCTCGCCGTAGAGCAGTTCGGCTCCCGCGCCGCGCAGGACCGTCAGGGACTGCTCGAACTGCGGGTGCGCGGCGAGGGCGGCGTTCAGGCACGGTACGGCGACGACCGGGGTGCCCTTGCCGAGGGCCTCGGCGGCGATGCCGACGACGACGCGGTCGGTGAGGCCGAGGGCCCACGCGTTGACCGAGTTGAAGGTGGCGGGGGCGAACAGCAGGGCGTCCGCGGGCGGCCACACGTCGGGATCCCCGGGCATCTTGTACTGCCAGCGCACCGGGTTTCCGGTCAGCGCGGCGAGACCGTCGAGGCTCCCGGACACCCATTGCGCCGCCGCCGGGGTCAGGCCCAGGCACACGTTCCAGCCGCGTGCCTGGGCGTCCTCGATCACGTGGGCCACGTCGAACACGGGCGGGGCGGCGGCGCAGAGCAGGTAGAGAGTCCTCGTCATACGGTCATGTGATCACATTCCGCGCGCCGGTTCAGCCCGCGGTGATCTTGGAAGTGAAGGCGTCGAGGTTCCCCCGCATCCGCGCGAGGCGCTCGTCCACGGTCAGCGACTCCTCGTACCGCGTGGTGCGCAGCTTCGGCAGGCGCTTGCCGCGTACGTACAGGGAGCAGGCGAGGTCGGCGCAGATGTAGGTGCCGACGGTGTTGCCCTCGCGGCCGCGGGCGCCCGCGAGGGGCGCGGCCAGCAGGGTGACCCCGGAGGAGGCGTGGCCCGTCAGGCAGATCTGGCAGAGGCTGGACTTGAGGGCGCTGGTGCGGCCCACGGAGGGCACGCGCAGGGAGATCCCGACCGGACCCCCCTCCCGGGGCAGCACGAGGTGGGCCCGCAGCGGTGCGCCGGGGTCGACCCAGCCGAGGAAGTCGAGGTCCTGCCAGGGCAGTTCGGCGAAGTCCAGCGGCAGGCGCAGCCGTGCGGCCTCGCCCTTGGTGCAGTTCACGAAGGATGAGCGGATCTGTATCTCACTGAGCGGTTCCACGGGGGTCGACCCTAATACCCGGTGTGGGGGCCGCGCACCCGGGTTTGCGCGGGGGCGGGCCGGGGTCGCTGTCGACGCGTTTGCGGTGAGACGCTCGCACATGGAGGTGAGCTTCTGGGCCATGTTCCGTCTCGGCGGGCGGCGGTTGACTGGGGTGCATGACGACGAACGAGAACATGAACGTGAACGTGAACGAGGACGCGGGACGTCCGGTGCTGACCCTGGTGATCGGGGGGCACGGCAAGACCGGGCGGCGGGTCGTGGAGCGGCTGCGGGACCGGGGGGACGCGGTACGGGTCGGGTCGCGCAGGGGGGAGCCGGCCTTCGACTGGGACGAGCCCGCCGGGTGGGCGGCCGCGCTGGAGGGGGTGGACCGGGTGTACGTGACCTTCCAGCCCGACCTCTCCGTGCCCGGTGCCCCCGATCTGATCGGCGCCCTGGCCTCGGCGGCGGTGGCCGCGGGGGCCCGCAGGCTGGTGCTGCTGTCCGGTCGCGGCGAGGAGTCCGCCGAGCTCTGCGAGGAGCGGCTGAAGGTGCCGGGCGCCGAGTGGACCGTCGTCCGGGCCAGCTGGTTCGACCAGAACTTCGACGAGAGCTTCTTCCTGGACTCCGTACGGGCGGGGCAGATCGCCCTGCCGGTCGCCGACGCCGTCGAACCCTTCGTCGACGCCGGGGACATCGCCGACGTGGTGGTGGCCGCGCTCACCGGCGACCGGCACGTCGGCCGGACCTACGAGGTGTCCGGACCGCGCCTGCTCTCCCTCGCCGACGTGGCGGACGAGCTGTCGAAGGCGACCGGACGCGAGATCGCGTACGTGCCCGTCTCGACGGAGGAGTACCGGGCGGTGCTGCGCGAGAACGGTCTGCCCGAGGAGCTCGTGGAGCTGTTCACCGTGATCCTGGACGGGCGCAACGCGCATCTGGTCGACGGGGTGCGCGAGGTGCTGGGGCGGGAGGCGAAGGACTTCGCCGAGTACGCCCGCGAGGTGGCGGCGAACGGGGTCTGGGACGTCTGAGCGGCGCGGCGGGGAGGGAGGATGGGGGCATGGACACGCTGACCGGCCTGCTGGACGGGCCCAAGGCCCGCGGAGCCTTCATCCTCAAGTCCGTCCTGAACCCGCCCTGGTTCCTGCGGGTGGAGGACCGCGCTCCGCTGTCGGTGATCGCCCTGGTGAGCGGGGCGGCCTGGCTGCTGCCCGAGGACGGCGAGCCCGTCCCGATCGGTCCCGGCGACGTGGCGGTGGTACGGGGGCCCGCGCCGTACGGGCTCGCCGACAGCCCGGACACCCCCGCCGCCGCCACCGGGCAGATCGTGGTGGGGCCGGACCAGCGGTGCAGCACGGAGACGGGCGAGGACCTCACGGACGCCCTGGCGCAGGGCGTGCGGACCTGGGGCGACGCCCGGGCGGAGCCGGGGGCGGCGGTGCTGCTGAGCGGTACCTACCAGGCACCGAGCGAGGTCGGGCGGCGGTTGCTGGGCACGCTCCCGACGGTGCTGGTCCGCCCGGCCGGGGCGGCCGACGCCACCCTGATCGGGCTGCTGGCCTCCGAGACGGCCCGTGACGAGCCCGGCCAGGAGCTGGTGCTGGACCGGCTGTTGGACCTGTTGCTGATCGGCGTGCTGCGGGCGTGGCTCGCCGCTCCCGGCTCGGGGGCGCCGGCCTGGCACCGGGCGCAGGGCGATCCGGTCGTCGGGGTCGCACTGCGGCTGCTGCACGAGGACCCCGCGCACGGCTGGACCGTGGCGGAACTCGCCCGGCGGGCGGGGGTGTCGCGGGCCGTGCTGGCCCGCCGGTTCACCGCGCTCGTCGGGGAGCCGCCCGTCGCGTACCTGACGGGCTGGCGGCTCGCCCTCGCCGCCGACCTGCTGCGCGAGCCGGAGGCCACGGTGGCGACGGTGGCCCGCCGGGTCGGCTACGGGAGCGCGTTCGCGCTGTCGACGGCCTTCAAGCGGGTGCGCGGGGTCAGCCCGCAGGAGTTCCGCGCGGGCACCTCGCCGGTGCCCGCGGGGACTTCGGCCACGGTGGTGCTGACCTGACGGATCCCGGCCGCTACACCAGGTCCAGTACGCCGACGGGCTGGTCGCCGCTGAGCTCGCCGGTGCGGCGGAAGCCGAGGCCCGCGTAGAAGGGCTCGGGGGTGCCCTCGCCGGTGTCCCAGGTGACGTACGCCCGCCCGGTGCCGCGCCGGCGGAGTTCTTCGAGGACCGCCCCCACCGCGAAGGTGCCGTACCCCTTGCCCTGGTGGCCGGCCGCGATGTTCAGGCGCCACAGGCCGGAACGGCGGTGCTCCGGGTCCTTCGCCGGGTCCCAGACGATGTCGAGGAAGGCCATGACGAAGCCGACGACCTCGTCGCCGTCGACCAGGGCGCGCGGCCAGGCGGTGTCCCCGTGGACGTAGGCCTCGGCCAGCGACTTCTGGACGGGGGAGACGAGGTGTTCCTGGCCCGGGTGCACCCGCACGGCGCACACGGCATCGAAGTTGGCTCCGGTGACCGGCACCAGACGGAGCGAAGAGCTGATCATGCGGAGATCCTACTGTTCCGTCATTGAAAAGAACGGGGCAGCCGGTATATTTTCTCCTCGCCGGATGAGGGAGAGGGGACGGCGTGCGCGCTGAGGTGGTGGTCGTCGGCGGAGGTCCGGTCGGCCTGCTGGTCGCGGCCGAGCTGGCCGGGTACGGGGTCGACACGCTGGTACTGGAGGTGCGGGCGGAGGTCAGCGAGCGGCCCAAGGCCACCACCCTCCACGCCCGCGCGGTACAGAGCCTGGCCCGGCGCGGGCACCTCCCGCCGGACGTGGCACCGGCGTCCGCGGGTACGGCCGCGGGCCGTTTCCACTTCGCCGGCATCCACGAACTCGTCATCACCGTGCCCGAGACCGAGCCGGAGCCGATCCTCAAGCGCCCGCAGGCCGAGCTGGAGCGGTGGTTCGAGGCGCGGGCGCTGGCGGCGGGTGCGCGGGTACTGCGGGAGCACCGGGTCACCGGTCTCACGCGACGGGACGGCGCCGTGCGGCTCACCGTCGAGGGGCCGGAGGGGACGGCCGGCTGTTCCGCCGCCTACGTCGTCGGGGCGGACGGGGCCCGCAGCACGGTCCGCGACCTGGCGGGCATCGACTCCGACGCCACTCCCGCCACGGTGTCCGCCCTGGTGGGCCTGGCACGGCTGCGGGACCCCGGCGACCTGGAACAGGGGTGGCTGCGGACCCCGCGCGGCTGGATCGTCTCCAAGCGGACGCCCGCGGGCGAAACGCACATCCGTACCGTCGACTGCTCCGGCGCCCACGAGGGCCGAAAGACGCCGCCGTCGCCGCAGGAGCTCCAGCGCGAGGTGTCCCGGATCGCCGGGCGCGAGGTCGCGATGGAGGGGGCCCGGTGGATCAGCCGGTTCAGCGACTTCACGCGCCTGGCCCGCACCTTCCGCGCGGACCGCGTCTTCCTGGTGGGCGACGCGGCGCACCTGCACTTCCCCATCGGCGGCCAGGGGCTGAGCACGGGGGTCCTCGACGCCCTCAACCTCGGCTGGAAACTGGCCCTCGCGGTGCGCGGCACGGCGGGTGCGGGCCTGCTGGACACCTACGACCTCGAACGCGGGCCGGCGGCGCGCGGGGTCGTCGACAACACGCGGGCCCAGCTCGCGCTGATGCGGCAGGGGGCCGAAGTCGACGCGCTGCGCGAGGTGTTCACCGGGCTCCTGACCGCGGACCGGGACACCGCGCGGCTCAGCGACATGATCAGTGGCCAGGGGACGGTGCTGCCCGCCCACACGGGCCGGCCCTGCGGGGCCGAAGGGCGGTTCCCGCCGAACGCGCGGATCGTCACGCGGGCGGGGGAGACGGACCTGATCGGGCTCCTGCGGGAGGGGAGCCCGCTCCTGCTCCTCTTCGGCGAGCGGGCCGACCGCTACGGGGAGGAGGCGCTTCCGTGGTCGGACACCCTGCGTACGGTGCGCGCTTCGCGGACCCCCGCGATGCCGTACGAGGCGCTGCTGGTGCGTCCCGACGGCCACATCGCCTGGTCACAGGACGGCGGCCCGCTGGCCGACGCCCTGTCCTGGTACTTCGGGCCGCGGGTGCGCGCGGCCGTCGGCGGCGCGGATCAGCTGGCGAGGTCTTCGCGGGCCTGCGAGATCTCCATGGCCCGGACGGCCTCGGCGTAGACCTCGGCCCCGCGGTTCTCACCGAGGTGCAGGGAGGTGAGGACCGAGGACTGCACGATGCTCGGCAGCAGGTGGCGCATGAGCGCGGTGACCCTGATCACGAGGTCCTCGTACTCGGTGAGGGCCTGCGACATGGACTGGATGCCGGCGTAGGTGCCGACGATGACGTCGGCGGTCTCGGCCGGATCGATCTGGGGGAGCAGTTCGCCCTGGCTCTGGGCCCTCTCCAGGCCCTCGCGCATCGGCACGGCCCAGGCGAGGAAGGGTCCGCTGCGGTCGAGGCCCTGGGCCAGCTGGTCCATCGTCAGCCGCACGCCCGCGCGGACCATCGGGTCCGTCTGCAGGCGGTGGGTGTGCAGCATGACGATGTCCACGATGCCCTGCATCTTGATCGCGCGGTCGGGGATGACGAGGCTCTGGTTCTGCGCGTTGAGCACGCCGAAGGCCAGGTCCTCCTTGGACTGGAAGTGGAAGTACAGGGCTCCCTTGGTCACTCCCGCCTCCGAAAGGATCTCGGAGATGGTGGCCGCCTGGTAGCCGCGTTCCTCGAAGATCTTGGCCGCCGCGCCGAGGATCGCCTGGCGTGTGCGGATGGCTCGAATTTGCTCAGCCACTGTGGCTCCTTCCTTCACAGGATTCTCGGAGCGTCGGAAGCCCTGATGCAAACCGTCCGTCCCGTACGTATCTTACAGCGGGTAACTCCCACGCCAACCCCGTACGCGCCGGACGGCGCGTACATGACCGGAAGGAAGCACCATGATTCTCGTGACGGGGGCCACCGGCACGGTGGGACGGGAGGTGCTGCGCCGCATCGGTTCCGGCCCGGCTGTCAGGGCCATGGCGAGGCAACCGGAACGTGTCGTGGCCGGGTCGGCGACGGTCGAGGCCGTCCGCGGGGACTACGACGACCCGGCCTCGCTCGCCCGGGCCGTGCGGGGGGTGGACACCGCCTTCCTGGTGACCAGCCGCGTCGGCCGCGACGACGACGCGCGGTTCCTGGCGGCCGCGCGCTCGGCCGGGGTACGGCACGTGGTGAAGCTTTCCGCGGCCGCCGTCGAGGACGGCCGGGCCGATGACCTCATCACCCGCTGGCAGCGGGACAACGAGGAGGTCCTGAAGGGATCGGGGATGGAGTGGACGCTGCTGCGCCCGCGTTCCTTCATGTCCAACGCCCTCTCCTGGGCGGGTCCGGTACGTGCGGAGGGTGTCGTGCGGGGCCTGTACGGGACGGCGCCGAACGCGTGCGTCGATCCGGGAGACATCGCGGAGGTGGCCGTGCGCGCGTTCGGCGAGCCGGGGCACACCGGGCGCGCACACACCCTGACCGGACCCGAGCCGCTCTCGGCGGTTGAGCAGACGGCCCAGCTGTCCGGCCTGTTGGGCCGTCCGTTGCGGTTCGAGGAGTGGGATCCGGAGCAGGCCCGCGCGGTGTGGGGGGCGCGGTACCCGGCGGCCGTGGCGGAGGCACTGCTGCAGAGCGCCGAGCGGCAGCGTGCCGGGGCCAAGGCCGGGGTGGGGAGTACGGTTCAGGACGTGCTGGGCAGGCCGGCCCGTTCGTTCCGGCAGTGGGCGGGGGAGCACCTGGCGGCCTTCGGGCCGCACTGAGGGGTGACCCGTCAGCCGATGTACGGGGCCGCCGTCACGGTGGAACCGAAGACGAGGTGGCCGTCCTGGTGGCCCGTCACGACCACCGTCTCCTCCCCTCCGGGCGCGCCGTCGTGCAGGCGCTCGGCCTCGATGAAGCAGGGCACGTCGAGTTCGGCGTAGCGCTTGAAGTCGCCGGAGATGTTGAGCGGCAGGAGGGAGGAGCGGCCCAGGGCGGCCGACGCGGCCTGCCGGGCGGCCTCCAGCAGCACCATGCCCGGAACGTGGTCCACCGGGTGGTCGAAGAGGATGGGATGGAGGGAGTCCACCCGCAGCTGCCAGCGGTCCGGCGTGGCGGTGGGGGACAGGACCACGTCGGTGGGCGAGATCCGTCCCACGCTCTGCGGTGCGACGGGAGCGGTCAGGGGCAACGGCTTGTGGCCGGGCAGCAGGGTGTGCGGCGGGCGTATGCGCCGGTACACGGCGGGAGTGGTGCAGGTGTAGGCGACGCGTCCCGTCGCGACGACGTGGCCGGCACGGTGGACCACGGCCTCGTAGTTCAGGCCGGCCAGGTCACCGTTGCGCCGTCTCGCCTCGGTGCAGCTGACGTCGATGTCGAGGGAGGCGGGGGTCCTGCTGACCTGGAGGTGTTCGGGGACGACGGTGACGCTGAGGTCCCACAGCAGGAAGTGCTGGCCGAAAGGGACCCCGAATTCGGCGTGGCCCAACAGGCTGCCGATCTGCCGAATCGTTTCGACGCACATGAGTGGGTCGTGGTAGGTGCCCGCGATGGGCGTGAAGAAGCTGTGGGAGCGGGGCCACTGCGCGTTGACGGCGAATCGGCTGTCGTCGACGCGTTCCCAGTCGGTGAGAAGGACTTCGGCGACCGAGGCTCGGTGCACTAATTCCTTCGGGACGGTGGAGGTGAGCGAGGTGAAGCGGTTACCTCGTTGTCCGAGCGGAGGGGCGGCCGTCCGCCACGCCGGTTCGTAGCCCGCTGTGCGCTCGACTTGAAACGTGCTCGCGCTCATGGTTCCCCCTAGGCAGCGCTGGCCGGTTACAGGTGTGACTGCGAGAAAAATATATACCAACCGGTTTTTTATCCAGAGGGATCGCGACCCTTGGCCATGAAAAATACGGAATGTGAGAGTCCGGCAACTCGCACCTCCCCCTGGCGTCCGTGCCGCCACCCCTCATCGGGCGTCGCGTCTTCGCCACTCGCACTGAAGCATCTCAAGGGGGCCCCTCGGGGCGCGTGGACCGGTTGTCGGACGTCCGGTGAACCCCCGGGGGCGAAGAATGGCCGATTCGCATAGGGGGCGCCGGTTTGCGCGTGGACGGGGGGCGGGCTCCCCGCCCCTCGCGGGCCCGTCGCTCCCCGTGGGGCCGGCGGGGGGTCGGGGCGGGTGGCTCGCGGGCACCTCCGTACGCGGACCCCCGCAGTACACGGGTGGTGCGCGGGTTCCGGGGGCGATGCGCCGCCGACGCGGGCGGCGCGGTGCGGCCGGAGGGTGGGGTGCGGGCGGGGTGCGCCGCCCGATGGGTTCCGTTCACCGTTTGCCCACGTGAAGATTCCTGTATGTGCCGCTGCCGCGCGGGGTCGTGCGGCGGAGCCCGCCCGCCGCCGATCAGGCCACCGGCCGTCAGGGGGGCGCTACGGCGCAGCG
>NZ_JBEXKC010000099.1:0-22043 GCF_040609475.1 Streptomyces sp. NPDC004667
GTACCAGCCCTTCACCCCCGCCATCGAAACCCTCCGCGGCCTCCTCCTCGGCACCGAGATCGGCAACAACGGCTGGCTCGCCGTCACCTGGTGCGCGGGCCTCACCGCCCTCGGCTACCTCTGGGCGACCGCGAAGTTCAACGCCGACCCGAAGTAGTGGGCGAGGAACCCTCCGGTGACTCCGGGGCCGCGGGCCCCCGGCCCGTGCGGAAGGCCGTTCCGTCGGCCGCGACCCGGCGCCGGACCTGGTCCTCCTGGGCGAGACGCCGTAGCAGCTCGAACACCGGGGCGCAGATCGCGAAGACGATGACCGCCCGCTCCGCCAGCGCCACCGTGTCGTCGAGGCCCGCCGCCCGCTCCAGGTCCAGCCGGGCCACCGACTCGGCCAGCCTCGCGTAGGCGGCGAGCTCGCCCGGGGCGTACTGCGCGTCCAGCCGCCGCAGCTCCTTCAGCGCCACCGCGAGCCCCTCGACGTGCGGCGACGTGTCCGGTGCCCGCCAGTCCAGGGCCGCCAGCAGCTCCGACACCTCGGCCTCGGCGGTCGCCGCGGCCTCGGCCTCCGCCTCGTCGGCCTCGGCGCTCTGGGCCGCCACCGGCACCGGCAGGGCGTAGCTGACCGCTCCGAGCGCACCCTCGGAGGTGTGGGCCTGGTCGACGGCCCCGAGCACGTCACGGGTGGCGGCGATGGAGAGGCCGCCGAGCGTGGTCAGCGCCTTGATCAGACGCAGTCGCTGGGCGTGCTCCTCCCCGTACTCGGCGAGGGTCGCGGCGGTCGCCCGCCCTGCGGGCAGCAGCCCCTGCCGCAGGAAGTACTTGATGCTGGCGACCGGCACGCCGGTCCGCCGGCTGAGCTCCGAGATCTTCATACGGCCTCCCTGCCGGTCATGCGGTCCCCGTCCGGTGCGCGTCATCGGCGATTGGACACCACAACAAGATACTGCCACTATCCAGTGACTGGATACTTCAAGTATCCAGTCTCAGGAACCCTGCCGCACCGCACCGGAGAATCGATGTCTCAACCCACGCCCCCCTCCGTTCTCCGCAGACCTCGGCTGTGGATCGTGACGGGACTCATCGCCGCCGTGGTCTCGATGCTGTTCGCCCTGCTCTACGTGGGCGGCAACGTCAACCCCAAGGGCAACCTGCGCGACCTGCCCGTGGCGCTGGTCAACGCCGACAGCGGCGCCGACGCGGGCGGCCGCCACGTCAACCTGGGAGACCAGGTCGTCTCGGGGATCCAGAAGGCCGCCGAGGGCGACAAGAGCTTCGACTGGCAGGTCGTCAGCCGCGAGGAGGCCGACAAGCGGCTCGGCCGGGGCAAGGTCTTCGGCGCCCTCGTCATACCCAAGGACTTCTCCGCCACGGTGGCCGCGCTCACCTCCCCGCAGCCCGCACCCCAGGGCAAGGCCGCCCCGCCGACCCTGACCGTGCTGACCAACCAGTCGGCCGGCAGCATCGGCTCCTCCATGTCCTCCCAGGCCGCGCAGAAGGCCGCCCACGCGGCCTCCGCCCAGATCGGCCAGGAACTCCTCAAGCAGGCCGCGGCCCAGAAGACCCCGCTCCCGACGGCCGCCCAGCTGAAGCTGGCCGACCCGGTGACCGTCACCGTCGCCGACGGCCACCCCGTCGGTTCCCGCAGCGCCATGGGGCTGAGTGCCTTCTACTACGCACTGGTCCTGGTCGTCTGCGGCATGCTCGGCGCCAACCTGGTCAACTCCCAGGTCGACACCGCGCTCGGCTACCTGCACACCGACTACGGCCCGGTCCGCAAGCGCGAGCCCGTCCAGCACACCAGCCGCGTCCGCACCCTGGCCGTCGGCATGGCGCTCATGCTCGGCATGTCGCTCGTCATGGGCACCCTGGTCGAGGTCGCCACCGTCGGGATCCTCGACATGGACGCCTCCCACCTCGGCCTGCTGTGGCTCTACTCCGTCGCCACCATCGCCGTCGTCGGCATCGGCAGCCTGGCCCTCTTCGCCGCCTTCGGCACCCCCGGCATGCTGCTGGCCACCATCGTCTTCGTCGCGATGGCCGTCCCCTCCTCCGGCGCGACCGTGCCGCTCCAGGCGCTGCCCGGGTTCTTCCACGCCCTCTCCGCGTTCGAGCCGCTGCGCCAGATCACCGAGGGCATGCGCGCCATCCTGTACTACGGCGCCCAGGCCGACGCGGGCCTGACCCGCGCGTGGGCCTCCATGGGCATCGCCCTGGTCGCCGCGCTGGCCTTCGGCTTCACCGTCACCCGCCTCTACGACCGCAGGGGGCTGCACCGCATCCCCCACCCCGCCACCGCCCCGGAGACCGCGGCCGCCGAGGCCCCGGCATCCGCAACGGCCTGAGACACGGCTCGCGGTACCCCGATCGCGTCCTCGGCGACGAACCTGACCTGACACCCGGGCCGGCCCACACCGTGGGCCGGCCCGCGGCGCACCACCGCCGGCGGACGTGGACGATCATGAGCGGCATGGACACTCGCTTCCTCGGGATCCCCGATCTGGTCGAAACCCCTTCCGTGGCGGTCGTGATCGACGTCATGCGCGCCTACACCGTCGCCGCCTGGGCCTTCGCCCGGGGGGCGGAGAAGATAGTCCTGGCGGAGTCCCTGGACGACGCCCTGGCCCTCAAGGCCCGTCACCCGGACTGGGTGGCGCTCAAGGACGGCCCGGCCGCGCCCGGGTTCGACCTGGTCAACTCGCCGGGCCTGCTGCGCTCCGTCGACCTGGGCGGACGGACCGTGGTGCAGAAGACCACGGCGGGGACGGTCGGCGCCCTCGCGGTCAAGGACGCGTCGCTGGTGCTGTGCGCCGCCTTCGTGGTGGCGGAGGCGACGGCCCGGCTCCTGCGGACACGCGGGTGCGACGGTGGTGTGACGTTCGTGGTCACCGGCGAGGACGGGAAGGCCGACGAGGACCTGGCGTGCGCCCAGTACATCGCCGGGCGGGCCACCGGGTCCGGGACGGATCCGGCCGGGTTCCTCCGCCGCGCCGGCGAGTCGCGCGCCGCCGCCGAACTGGCCGGGGGTGTGCGTCTGGGAGTCCATCCGGACGACGTCGCGCTCTGTCTCGACCTCGACCGCTTCCCCTTCGCCATGGTGGCGACCCCGGAGGACTCCCTGATGGTCCTGCGTCCGTACGCCGTACCTTCGCCGGCCGACGGGGCTTCGCTCTGATCACCGGCGTCCGGCCACCGCGAGCGCGTCAGCCGACGGACGTGGGCGTTTCGGACTAGGTCGCGCCGTCCCGCAGGGCCCCCGTGGCCGGCGGCCCCGTCGGGACGGAGCCGGGCTGGGGGTCCTGCCGCGCGCGGGCCCGGTCGCGGAACCATGCGACGGCCCCGACCAGCACCGCCGCCGCGGCGCCGTAGAGGGGTAGCCACAGGGTCGTCGTGGCCGCCAGGCAGTCGGCGACGGCCTTTCCGCTCTGGTTCGCCTGGGCATAGGCCAGAGCGGCGCCGTCGCGGCCGGCCAGGTCCGCCAGCGCGGCCTCCGTCAGGAGGGCTTGGTACCTGCCCATCTCCAGGCAACCGCCGCGCGTGCCCGACATGGGGAACAGCCAGGCCCAGCGCTGGAGCATGGGGGCCAGCGCGAGCGCCACGCACAGACCGACGAGCAGCGAGTACGCGACCAGATTGCGCGCGTACCCGGTCCTGATGCCGGGCGTCCACGGCGGCCGCCCCTGGAAGGCGAGGATCACCGCCAGGAGCGTCACGCCGATGAACGTGGCGAACCACTGCCAGGAACCCTGGGCGAGCGCGAACGACAGTACGACGGCGAGTCCGATGCCCACGACCCCGGCCGGCCCGGCGGCTTCACGGCCCGCCCGGCCGGATGCCGGCGCTCGGGTCCCTCGGGAGCCGGGCTCGTTCACAGACCCCTCCTGCGTGGTCGGGAACACCAGCCTCCTCCCCGCGGAGCCGCGGGCCCGGGTGCCGTGCCGGGCGGGTCCGGCGGGCCTCCCGGATGGCCCAGCCGGCGGGGCGGCCCGGTGCGCCGGAGCATCGACAGTTATTTGACCTCAAGGTCAAAAACACTGGTGCGGTGGGCGTCATGGGCAGGCCGAAGCAGTTCGATCCGGACGTGGCGGTGGAGCGCGCGATGGGCGTGTTCTGGCGCAAGGGGTACGCGGCGACGACGCCCCAGGACCTCGTGGACGAGATCGGCATCGGCAAGGGCAGCCTCTACAACGCCTTCGGCAGCAAGCACGCCCTGTTCGAACGGGCCCTCGCGCGCTACCGGGACTCGCAGGCCGCATGGCTGGAGGCGCTCCTCGACCACCCCGGCCCGGCGAAGGACCGGCTGCGGGGCGCGCTGGAGGCACTGGTCGCACTCGACCTGGGCGACCCTGACCGACGCGGATGCATGGCGGTCAACACCGCCGCCGAGTCCGCCCCCTCGGACGCCGGGACGGCCGACACCGTACGCATGATGTTCGCGCGGACGGAGAGCGCGTTCCGGGCGACCGTCGAGGAGGGCCAGCGGGCCGGCGAGATCGACGGCGGGCCACGGACGACGCCCTGTGGGCACAAAGCTTCGAGGTCAACCTGTTCGGGACGGTACGCGTCACCCGACGGCTGCTGCCGAGCATCCTGGAGCGCCGGGGTTCGGTGGTGAACATCTCGTCGATGAGCGCCCGCATGCCGGGCACGGGTCCCATCGAGTACGGCGTCGCGAAGGCGGGCCTCAACGCCTTCGGCAAGGCGCTGTCCGAGGAGTTCGGTCCAGGGGCGTACGCGTGAACACGGTCTCCCCGGGGCCGACGCGAACCGGCATGTGGGAGGACGCCGACGGTTTCGGCGCCCGCCTAGCCGAGGCGAACGGCGTCGGGCACCGCGATTTCGTGTCCGGGGTGCCGACGGCGATGGGCATGACCACCGGCCGCATGGTCGAGCCCGACGAGGTCGCCTCCGTCGTCGCCTTCCTCGTCTCGGACCGCGCGGCCAGCGTGACCGGCGCCGACCACCACGTCGAGGGCGGTGGCATCAAAACGGTGTGAGGGGTCCGGCGCGCCCGCGCGCCGCCGCGGCGCGCGCCAAATCGCGGCGGGCCCTGCCGCCGCTCGGGGGGCCGTCGGCGGAAGATGGCACCGGGACGTGTTTCGCCGGTGTCGTTCGTGTCGGGAGGAAGAACCGTGAGCCCGTGGGCATGGATGGCGGCGGGCGCGGTGATCGCCTGCTACGCGGCGCTGTCCGGGCGGCTGTCCACCACGGTGGTGTCCGGCCCCCTGGTGTTCATGGTCGCCGGCCTGGGCATCGGCCCCCTGGGGCTGGGCCTCGTCGACGAGGCGACGGACCCGGAGTCCGTCAGGGCGCTCCTGGAGGGCGCGCTGGCGGTGGTGCTGTTCACGGGTGCGGCGGCCATTCGCAGGGCGGAGCTGCGCAGGGAACTGTTCGTGCCGCTGCGGCTGCTGGCCGTCGGGCTGCCGCTGACGTTCGCACTGGGCTGGCTGGTGGCGTGGCCGCTGCTGCCGGGCCTGGGGGTGTGGGAACTGGCGGTCGTGGCCGTCGTCCTCGGTCCCACCGATGCGGCACTGGGCCAGCAGGCCGTCTCGGACCGCAGGGTGCCCGCTCTCGTGCGACACGGTCTGGACGTCGAGTCGGGGCTCAACGACGGCCTGGCCCTGCCGTTCTTCCTCCTCGCGCTGACGGCGGCGGGCGGCGGGCAGGGCGGACAGGGCATCGGTGAGACGTTCCTGCGTGCCCTGCTGCTGAGTTCGGCGATCGGGTTGGCCGTCGGCTGGACCGTCGCGCGGCTCCTGCGCTGGTCGGCCGCGCGCACGTGGACCGCCCAGGGGTGGCGCCAGCTGGCATCACTGGCCGTTCCCGTCGTCGCCTACCCCTTGGCCGTGGAGGTCGAGGGCAGCGGGTTCATCGCCGTCTGGGTCGCCGGACTGGCCTTCGGGAACGTCCTGCGCTCATCCACCCTCGCGGGCGACGCCGCCTCCGATCCCCCGGCGGGTGCGACCGACTTCGCGGAGCGGCTCGGCGTGCTGCTCGCCTCGTTGAGCTTCCTGGCCTTCGGCGCGGCCATCCTCGGACCGGCCCTGGGCCACATGACCTGGCAGATCCCCGTCTACGCCGTACTCAGTCTCACCGCGATCCGGATGCTCCCGGTCGCCGTGGCCCTGCTGGGAACGGGGCTGCGCCCCGCGACCTTCGCGTACATCGGGTGGTTCGGCCCGCGCGGCCTCGCTTCGATCGTGTTCGGCCTGATCGCGGCCGAGGCGCACCTCCCCGGCGGCCGGGTCCTCGAGGGCGCGGTGGCGCTGACGGTGGCGCTGAGCATCTGCCTGCACGGCGCCACCGCCCCACTGCTGGGCGCCCGCTACGGCGCCTGGTACGCGCGGGCCCTCGCTGCCGACCCCCACCTCAAGGAACACGCGGACCTGCCCGCCGAGGGCATCCGCCCGCGGTGAGGGCGCCACCACCGTCCCCCTCGCCCCACCGGCGGTGGACCGCCCCGGCTCCGGCCGCTCCCCCGTCCGGCGCGGCGACCGGGCCGCCCGTCCGTCCGTCACTCCGCCCCGGCCCCGAACCGGCGCCGGTACACCGACGGGGCGACGCCGGTCTCGCGGCGCATCAGGGCGCGCAGATTGGCGGCGGTGCCGAGCCCGCTGCGCCGCGCCACCACCTCGAAGCGCGACTCGCCCCGCTCGATCAACCGGCATGCGAGGGCGAACCGTTCCCCCGTGAGCCACGACAGGGGCGTCGTCCCCAGTTGGGCCCGGAAGCGGCGGTGCAGGGTCGCCGGACTGACCGCCGCACGCGCCGCGAGGTCGGACACGGTCAGCGCCGCGTCGAGCCGCTCCTGGGCCCAGGCCAGGACCGGCGCCAGGGACTCGTCCGGCAGGTCGGGGACGGGGCGCTCCACGAACTGGCGCTGCCCGCCGTCGCGGTGGGCAGCGAAGACCAGTCGCCGGCTCACGGAGTTGGCGACCTCCGCGCCGTGGTCGCGGCGGACCACGTGCAGCCCGAGGTCGAGGGCGGCCGAGCTCCCGGCGGCGGTGAGGATGTCGCCGTCGTCCACGAACAGCACGTCCGGTTCGAGGTGGACGGAGGGGAAGCGGTCGCGGAAGGAATCGGCCCACTGCCAGTGCGCGGTGGCCCGGCGCCCGTCGAGGACTCCGGCCTCGGCCAGGGTGAAGGCTCCGCTGCAGAAGCCGATCAGGCGCGCACCGCGCGCGTGCGCCCTTCGTACGGCGTCGAGCACGGCGGGCCGGCGGGGCACCTCGACGTCGGGGCGGTTGGGGACGATCAGGGTGTCGGCCTCGTCGGCCGCTTCCAGGCCGGCGACTCCGGTGAGGGTGAAGAACCCGTCCCGCATCAGGGTGCGGGGCCCGGGAGAGCAGAGGCGGAAGTCGTAGAGGTCACGGCCGAGCTCGGGTCTGCGCAGGCCGAAGACCTCGATCGCGCAGCTGAGCTCGAAGGGGTTCGAGTTCTCGTCCACGATCACGACGACCCGGTGCAAGGATTCTTTCGCCATGTGCGATTCCTAGCACTCACACCGGCCGTGCGGAACAACCCAGGATGAACCCGTGAGCAACGAACCCATTTCCCTCAGCACGGCTCTGGCCTCCTTCGAGGCCCTGTGGAGCCCCCGCATCGTCACGCGGGTCAACGACTACGACGTCCGCATCGCCAAGGTCGGGGGCGAGCACGTCTGGCACGTCCACGAAGACACCGACGAGTTCTTCCTGGTCCTGGAGGGGGAGCTGCGCATCTCCCTGCGCGAGTCCACCGGGGAGCGTACGGTCCTGCTCCCGCGGGGGTCGGTCTTCACCGTGCCGCGCGGTACGGAGCACAAACCGCACGCTCCGTCCGGCGCGGCCATCCTGCTGTTCGAGCCCACCGGGACGCCGACCGTGGGCGACCGGCACGAGGAGGTCCCCGACCACGTGGACGCGACCACCGGCCACCCGCTCGGCACCTGAACCGGCCGCGGACCCGGCCGGTGCTCCGCCGCTCCGCGGACTGGCTCGCGGTGTGGCCGCGTTCGGGGGACCCCTGGTGGCGCCTCCCATGCGCCGCCGCACGCGTCCGGTAAGGCTTGCGCTCCGGACCGCGGATCGGTGAACGGATGAGTGCAGAGGTATGGGGGCGGGTCCGCCGGAGGGTGGCCTCCGAGGGGCCGACGGCGGCCCGGATCGCCGTCACGGTGGTCGCCGCATGGCAGACCGCCCTGTGGCTCGGCGCCGACCAGCCCCCGGTGTTCGCCGCGGTCGTGCCGCTGGTCGCGCTGCGCAGTGATCCGGCGGCGGCCTTCAGCACATCGCTGGAGCGGGTCGGTGGTGTGGTCGCGGGCGTGTTCCTGGGCATCGTCGTGCTGCAGTGGCTGCGCCCCTCCACCGCGGCGCTGGCCCTGGTGGTCTCGCTCGGCCTGGCCCTGGGGATGGTGTTGCGCGCCGGTGCCTCGCTCAACGTCCAGATCGCCGCGTCCTCCCTGCTCGTCCTGGCCAACCCCAGCCCCGACGCCTACGCCCTGGACCGGATGTGGGAGACGGCGGCCGGGGCCGCGGTCACGGTGCTCCTCGCCCCGCTGCTGTGGCCGCCGAGTCCCCGCCGGGCGATGACCGTCTCGCTACGGGAGTGCCGGCTGCGGCTCACCCGCGCACTGGACGGAACCATGCAGGTGCTGGGGACCGGCCCGGCCGCCGCCGGGGACAACCTGGACCTCGTGCTCCGTGAGACCCGGGCGGTGCGCCGGGCCGGGGACGAGGCGCGTGACGCCGAACGGGCCCTGAGGTTCAATCCGCTGCGCCGACGCGACCGCGAGGAGATCCGCGGCCTCGCGCGGCGACTGCTCCTGGCCCGCGACCTGTGTGCCGGGGTGGAGGCCCTGGCGCAGGAGGTGGCGGCGTTCGCCGGCCGGGAAGACCTCGCCGCCGATGTCGCGCGGGCCCGCCGCGAGCTGCCCGGCCTGGCCGCCGCCACGGTCCGGGCCGTGGACGAGGCCCTGGCCGGGGGCAGCGCCCGGACGGAGGTCGCAGCCGCCCGGAGCGCCTTCGCCGCGTACGCGGCCGCGGTGCGGCAGCCGGTGGCGGTGGCTCTGCGGCGGCCCTTCCGAAGGCTGCTGGACGGCCTGGACACCCCGTCGCGGCCGCCCGTCTGACGGCCCGTACGGCGGCGGGTGCCCCTCCGTCGGCGGGCCGCCGGGCGGTGGGGTGCGTGGACGTCAGGTCAGCCAGGGCTTCCAGACGTCCTCGTTGCGCTCCACCCACCTCTTCGCCGCCTGCTGGGGCGAGAGCTTCTCCTCGGCGATCATCAGTGACACCTCGTTCTGCTGTTCCTTGGTCCAGTGGAACTTCTTCAGGAAGTCGGCCGCCTTGCCGCCCGAGTCCGCGAAGCGCGTGTTCAGGTACTTCCGCAGCGGTGTGTGCGGGTAGGCGCAGGCCACCTTCTGCGGGTCGTCGGCGCAGCCTTCGGTGTACTCGGGGAGTTTCACCTCGGTCATCGGGACGCGTTCGAAGAGCCACTGGGGCTCGTACCAGTACGTCAGGAAGGGTTTATGTTCCTTCGCGAACTGCTTGATCTGGGTGATCTGCGCGGCCTCGGAGCCGGCGAAGACGACTTCGAAGTCGAGTCCGAGGTTCTTCACCAGGGCCTTGTCGTTCGTGACGTAGGACGGGGAGCCGTCCATCAGCTGGCCCTTGCCGCGGCTCTCCGAGGTGCGCAGTTGATCGGCGTACTTGTCGAGGTTCTTCCAGTCGGTGACGTCGGGATGGGCCTCGGCGAAGTAGGTGGGGACGAACCAGCCGATGTGGCCCGTCACCCCGAGGTCCCCGCCGGGGGTGATGGTCTTCTTCCCCTCGACGTACCGCTTCTCCTGCTCGGGGTGGCCCCAGTCCTCCAGGATCGCGTCGACGCGGCCCTGGCTGAGGGCGTCCCAGGCGGGGACCTCGTCGACCTGGACGGTGTCCACCCGGTAACCCAGCTCGTGTTCGAGGAGGTAGGCGGCGACGGCCGTGTTCGACTGGGCGCCGACCCACGACTGGACGGAGAGGGTGACGGTCTTCGCGCCCCGCGCCGCGGCGTACGGGGAGGACTGACGGGTCATGTCGGCCGCGCCGCAGCCGGTGAGGGCGGCGAGGGCGGTCGTGGCGGCGAGCAGGGCCGCGCCGTGGCGGCCGAGGGGGCGCCGGGGGTGTGTGCCGCGCATGTCAGGCCTCCTTCGCGGGCTGGGTGAGGCGGTCGAGCAGCAGGCCGAGGCAGACGATCGCGGCGCCGGCCACCAGGCCGGTGGCGAGGTCGCCCTGGGCGAGGCCGAGGACGACGTCGTAGCCGAGCGCGCCACCGCCGACCAGGCCGCCGATGATGACGACGGCGAGGACGAGGACCACGGCCTGGTTGACGGCCAGGAGCAACGCCGGGCGCGCGAGCGGCAGTTGGACCTGGAGTAGCAGCTGTGCACGGGTCGCGCCGAGCGAGCGGACGGATTCCACGACGGCCGGGTCCACCTCGCGCAGGCCCTGCGCGGTGATCCGTACGACGGCCGGCAGCGCGTACACCACGGCGGCCGCGGCGGCCGGTGCGCGGCCGACGCCGAACAGGGCGACCACGGGGATGAGGTAGACGAACTGCGGGAGGGTCTGGCACACGTCGAGGACGGGCCGCAGCAGCCGCTCCGCCCGGGCGCTGCGGGCGGCGCCCACGGCGATCGCGAAGCCGAGCACGAGGGTGACCGCGACGGCGGCCAGGACCTGGGAGAGGGTGTCCAGGGAGGCTTCCCACACTCCGAGCACTCCGATGGCGCCCAGGGCGAGGACGGCGGTGAGAGCGGTGCGCCAGGTGCCCGCGAGGAGGGCGAGCGCGCAGGCCAGCAGGAGGAGCAGCCACCAGGGTGCGGCCTGGAGTCCGGAGCGCAGCGGGTCGAGGATCCAGCCGGTGAAGCGGGCGGCCCAGTCGGCGGTGCCGCCGACGACGGGGACGCCCGAGTAGAGGTGGCCGGTCATCCAGGCGACGGCCGAGTTCACCGGGTCGGCGAGGGGGACGGTCCAGGAGTCGGGCCACAGGGTGCTTCCGGCGACACGGCCCGCCACGGCGGCGGCCACCGCCACGAGGAAGGTGAGGAGCCGGCCGTACCAGCCGGAGAACACCCGCCGCAGCAGGTGCTGTTCGCGGACGGGCACGGGGGTGGCGCCGATCCGGCGGCCCGCGGCGTCGGCGGTGCGGTCCAGTACGACGGCGAGCAGCACGATCGGGATGCCCGCGGCCAGGGCCGCGCCGACGTCCACGGAGGCGAGGGCCTGGTAGACGCGGTCGCCGAGGCCGCCCGCGCCGATCACGGAGGCGATGACGGCCATGGACAGGCCCGTCATGATGGCCTGGTTGACGCCGAGCAGGAGCTGTCGGCGCGCGAGCGGGAGGCGGGCGGTCAGCAGCCGCTGGCGTCCGGTCGCGCCGAGCGAGGCGGCCGCTTCCAGGACGCCCGCGTCGGCGTCGCGCAGGCCGAGGGCGGTGAGGCGGGCCATGGGGGGCGCGGCGTAGACGACGGTGGCGAGGACCGCGGCGGGCACGCCGATGCCGAAGACGAGCACCATCGGCAGCAGGTACGCGAAGGCCGGCAGGATCTGCATGGTGTCGAGTACGGGACGCAGGAGGCGGTCGGCGCGCGGGGAGAGCCCCGCGGCGAGGCCGAGCAGGGCGCCCAGTACGACGGAGGCCGCGACGGCGACGGCCATCAGCGCGAGGGTCTGCATGGTCGGCACCCACATGCCGAGCAGGCCGCAGGCGACGAAGGCGGCGGCGCAGGTCAGGGCGAGGCGGGTGCCCGCCAGGCGCCAGGCGACGAGGGCGGCCAGGGCGGTGACCCCGGTCCAGCCGGCGGCGAGCAGCAGGACGTACACGGCGCGCACGGACACCACGACGGCGTTGCTGATGTGGCCGAAGAAGTAGAGGAAGAGGGGGTGGCTGTCGCGGTGGTCGATGATCCAGTCGCCGGCGCGGCCGAGCGGGCCGGACAGGTCGGCCGTGAGGGCCGCGGGCCAGCTGCCAGCGCCCGGGAAGGCCACGGCGAGCGGGATCAGCAGGGCGACGGCGACGCCCATCGGGACGAGGAACGCGCGGCGCGCGGCGAGGGCGGCCAGGGGTCTGCGGGGTTGGTCCTGGGGAGCGGACGCGGCGGCGGAACTCGGGCCGGCGGACCGTTCGAGGGACTGCGGGGCCTGCGAGGGGCCGGCGGCGCGGGTCGGGGTGTGGGTCGGGGTGTGGGTCGGGGTCGGGCTCATGCGCACCGCCTCCGGATGCCGGGGGCGGGGGCCGCGGGAAGGGCCGGGCGGGTCATGCCGCCACCCCCCGTCCGGTGCCGGCCGGAAGTCCGGCCACGACGGCGAGCAGCCCGGCGTCGTCGACCACGCCCAGGCAGCGGCCGTGGTCGACGACACGGGCCGGGCCGCCGCTGCGGGCGACGGCCTGGATGGCCTCGACCACGGTGGTGGCGGGGGCCAGGGCCGGCCCCTGCTCGGCCTCGCCCGCGGCCGCGGGGCGCATCGCGCTGCGGACGGTGAGCACCTGTTCGCGGGGGACGTCGCGGACGAAGTCCCGTACGTAGTCGTCGGCGGGCGAGCCGACGATCTCCTCGGGCGTGCCGAGCTGCACGATGCGGCCGTCGCGCATCAGCGCGATCCGGTCGCCCAGGCGCAGGGCCTCGGCGAGGTCGTGGGTGATGAAGACCATGGTGCGGCCCTCCTCGTGGTGGAGCCGGGCGACCTCCTCCTGCATCTCCCTGCGGATGAGGGGGTCGAGCGCGCTGAACGGCTCGTCGAACAGCAGGACCTCGGGGTCGGCGGCCAGGGCACGGGCCAGGCCGACGCGCTGCTGCTGGCCTCCGGAGAGCTGGCCGGGGCGGCGCTCCTCCAGTCCTTCGAGGCCGACCTTGGCGACGAGTTGGGCGGCCTTGTCCCGGCGGTCACCGCGGCCGACGCCCTGGATCTCCAGTCCGTAGGCGACGTTGTCCAGGACGTTGCGGTGCGGGAGGAGGCCGAAGTGCTGGAAGACCATGGCGGCGCGGTGGCGGCGCAGTGCCCGCAGCCGGGCGGGGTCCATGGCGAGGACGTCCTCGCCGTCGATGGAAAGGCTTCCGGCGGTGGGTTCGATGAGCCGGGTGAGGCAGCGTACGAGGGTGGACTTGCCGGAGCCGGACAGGCCCATCACGACGAAGACCTCGCCCTTGCGGACGTCGAAGGTGACGTCGCGGACGGCGGCGGTGCAGCCGGTGCGCTCGCGCAGTTCGGCGGCGGACAGGCCGGTGGCGTCGGCGGATCCGGGGACCCGGGCGGCCGCCTTCGCTGGGCCGAAGACCTTCCAGAGGCCGTCCACGGCGAAGACGGGGGGTGCCGAGGGGCTGGTGGCGGGGGATGTGGCTCCGGGGGTGGTGTTCATCGGGTGCCGCCTTCCCGGGCCAGCAGTTCGGCCGCCTTCTCGCCGACCATGAGCACTCCGATCATCGGGTTGACCGCGGGCATCGTCGGGAAGACGGAGGCGTCCGCGATGCGGATGCCTTCGAGTCCGCGGATCTTCAGGTCCGGGCCCACCACGGCGCCGGGGTCGTCGGCGGCGCCCATCCGGCAGGTTCCGGCGGGGTGGTAGACGGTGTGCGCGACGGAGCGGGCATAGGCGCTCAGCTCCTCGTCGCCGGTGATCTCCGGGCCGGGGCACACCTCGCGCCCCAGCCAGTCGGCCAGCGGCCGGGTCGCGGCGATCTCGCGGGCGAGCTTGATGCCGTCCACCAGGGTCCGGCCGTCGTAGTCGTCCTCGTCGGTGAAGTAGCGGAAGTCCAGGGCCGGTTTGACCTCGGGGTCGGCGCTGGTCAGGTAGAGGCGGCCGCGGCTGCGGGGCTTGGGGATGTTCGGGGTCATCGACACCCCGTGCGCGGGGCGTTCGTAGCCGATGCGCTCGGGATTGTCGGTGAAGGGGACCTGGTAGAAGTGGAACATCAGGTCGGGCCCGGCGGAGTCGGGGTCGCGCCGGACGAACAGCCCGGCGTCGCTGTCCATCGCGGAGTTCTCGGGTATCGGGCCGTCGGTCTCCCAGACGATCACCGATTCGGGGTGGTCGAGCAGGTTCTCCCCCACTCCGGGCAGGTCGTGCAGCGGCGGGATGCCGAGGGCTTCCAGGTCGGCGCGCGGGCCGATGCCCGAGTGCAGCAGCAGCCGCGGGGTGTCGACGGCCCCGGCGCACACCAGTACCTCGCGGCGGGCGGTGACCAGCGACCGCGTCCCGTCCTCGGCCCGTACGTGGACGCCCCGCGCGCGGGTGCCGTCGAGTTCGAGGCGGTGCGCCCAGGTCTCCAGGAGGATCCGGAGGTTGGGGCGTTCGTCCATCACGGGGTGGAGGTAGGCCACCGACGCGGAGGAGCGCTTGTTGTCCTCCGGGTGGTAGGCGAGGTCGAAGAAGCCGGCGCCCTCGTGGAAGGGCTTCTCGTTGAACCCCTCGACGCGCGGGACGCCCAGGGCGGTCTGCGCGGAGTCGACGAAGTCGCGCGCGATGGCGTTGCGGTCCTTCTCGGCCACCGGGACGATGTTGTTCAGGAGCTTGTCGAAGTACGGGTCCATGGCGGCGGCGTGCCAGCCCTCGGCTCCCGCGCGTTCCCACTCGTCCCAGTCGGACGGGAGCGGCTTGAAGGCGATGAGGGTGTTGTGGGAGGAGCAGCCGCCGAGGACGCGGGCGCGGCTGTGGCGGATGTGCGAGTTGCCGCGGGGCTGCTCGGTGGTGGGGTAGTCGTAGTCGAGCTCTCCACCGAGGAGCCCCATCCAGCGGCGCAGGGTGAGCACTTCGGGGCGGTCGACGTCGCTGGGGCCGCCCTCGATGACGGCGACGGTGACGTCGGGGTCCTCGGTCAGGCGGGAGGCGATCACCGAGCCGGCGGTGCCGCCGCCGACGACGACGTAGTCGTACTCCTGCTCCGCGGGGGCGTGCGTGGGGGTGGGGGTGGGCGCGGGGGTGTTCATGGCTCTGTTCCTCCTTCAGCCCGCGAACCAGCGCACGGGGCGGGGGGCGAGGTTCTGGTACACGTGCTTGGTCTCGCGGTACTCGGCCAGGCCCGAGGGGCCCAGTTCGCGGCCGGTGCCGGACTTGCCGAAGCCGCCCCACTCGGCCTGCGGGAGGTAGGGGTGGAAGTCGTTGATCCAGACGGTGCCGTGGCGCAGCCGGCCCGCCACGCGGCGGCCCCGGCCCGCGTCGGAGGTCCACACCGCGCCGGCGAGCCCGTACTCCGTGTCGTTGGCCAGCGCGACGGCCTCCGCCTCGGTACGGAAGGTCTCGACGGTCAGCACCGGCCCGAAGACCTCCTCCCGTACGACGCGCATCCCGCGGTGGCAGCCGTCCAGCACGGTCGGCCGGTAGAACCAGCCGGGCCCGTCGGGGCGGTGTCCGCCCGCGCGGAGCACGGCGCCCTCGGCGAGGGCGGAGGCCACGTACTCCTCGGTGCGCTCGCGCTGGGCGGCCGAGACCAGCGGTCCGCACTCCACGCCCGGGTCGGTGCCGCGGCCGATGCGGATCCGGTCGGCCCGGCGGGCGAGTTCGGCGACGAAGCGCTCGGCGACGCCCTCCTCGACGATCAGGCGGGAGCCGGCGGAGCAGACCTGGCCGCTGTGCATGAAGGCGGCGTTGAGGGCCTGGTCGACGGCGGTGTCGAAGCCTTCCTCGGTGGCGCAGGCGTCGGCGAAGACCACGTTGGGGTTCTTGCCGCCGAGTTCGAGGGCGACCTTCTTGACGGAGTCGGCGGCCGCGCGCATCACCTTCGTACCGCTGGTGAGCCCGCCGGTGAAGGAGACGAGGTCGACGTCGGGGTGGGCGGCGAGCCGCGCGCCGACGGGGTCGCCGGGGCCGGTGACCAGGTTGGCGACACCGGCCGGCAGACCGGCCTCCACCAGCAGGCCGATGAGGGCCGCGGTGGACAGCGGGGTGATCTCGCTGGGCTTGAGCACGAAGGTGTTGCCGGCGGCGAGGGCGGGGGCGATCTTCCAGGAGGCCTGCAGGAGCGGGTAGTTCCAGGGGGTGATCAGGGCGCAGACCCCGACCGGCTCGTGGACGACGACGCTGTGGACGTCGGGGGTCCCGGCGTCCACGACGCGTCCCGCGCTCTCGCCGGCGACGAGGTCCGCGAAGTAGCGGAAGGCGGCGGCGACGCAGTCCACGTCCGCACGGCCCTCTTCCAGGGTCTTGCCCGCGTCGAGGCTCTCCAGCAGGCCGAGGCGGTCGCGGTCGCGGTGGAGCAGGTCGGCGGTGCGGCGCAGCAGTGCGGCCCGCTCCGGGACGGGGGTCCGTGGCCACTGTCCGCTGTCGAAGGCGGCGCGGGCCGCGCCGACGGCCGCGTCGGTGTCCGCGGCGCCCGCCTCGGCGACGACGGCGAGGACCGTGCCGTCGGCCGGGTCGAGGACCTCTCGGGTGGCTCCTGATACCGCGGAACGCCAGGTCCCGGCGATGTGGATGGTGCTCTGCTCGGACACGACGCGCTGTACCTCCGATTCCGGCGCCGCGGACTGCCCGCGACGGCGATGCTCGGGCCCGCCTGCCCCGGTCCTGCGGAGGCATGTCCCATCGGTCACGGGAAGTGACGGGAGTCACTTCCCGCCCCCATGGGGAGATATGGGGCACATCGTGCATATCGCACACTCAGACGCGTTCTCGGCGCTCGGATCGCCCGCCGCCGAGGCCTACCGAATACGCGACGGGGTGAGCTTCGTCAGGATCAGCAGGGTGTCGACGAGGTCCTCCGCGGGGGCGCCGGTGGCCAGGCGACGCAGCTGCTGCCCGAAGACCAGGGCGACGGCCACGCCCGCCAGGCGCTCGGGGTCGGGCACTGCGAGCTGGGTCAGGATCCGGGTGGCCAGCAGGTCGTAGGCGGCGAAGCAGTCGGCCGCGGCGGTGCGCAGCCGCTCGTCGCGGCCTGCCTGGACGTACAGCTCGAAGGGCGCGATGTGGCGGCTGTCGAAGGCGTTGCCGCCGGCGACCCTCGCCACCGCCTCGGCCGCCTGCCCGATGTCGAAGGGCTCGTCGGCGCAGGCGTCCGCCAGGGCAGTGAAGTGCCGGGTCTCCTCGGCCACGAAGTGCAGCAGGCTCTCGCGCAGGAGCTCGTGCTGGGTGGCGAAGTGGTAGGTGACGGAACCGAGGGAGACTCCGGCCTCCTTGGCGATCCGCCGGTTGGTGACGGCCGCGATGCCGTCCTGCCCGATGATCCGCAGTACGGCGTCGACGATGCTCTGGCGGGTGTCGGAGGCGTGGGGCATGTCGGCATTCTGCCCCATCGTCCTGCCCGGACGCCCCTGCGGGAGGAGGGAGTTGGGGGCGGACGGGTGTGGACACCGTACGGAGTGGTCCCTACTGTTCGTTCGAACGAACAGTAGAAGGACGTCACACAGGAGTCGTCGTGGACCTTTCCGGATCGAACGTTCTGCTCACCGGGGCCACCGGGGGCATCGGCTCCACCCTGGCCGCGCGCCTGACCGCGCAGGGGGCCCGCCTCACCGTCACCGGGCGGCGGCCGGAGGCCCTCAAGGCCACGGCGGAAGCCTGCGGCGCACGCGCCGTCGTCGCCGACCTCGCCGTCCGGTCCGATGTCGTCCGCCTCGCCGGAGCCTGCACCGAGGCGGACGTCCTCGTCGCGAACGCCGCGCTGCCCGCCAGCGGCGAACTCCTCGACTACACCGAGGAGCAGCTCGACCGCGCCCTCGACGTGAACCTGCGTGCGCCCCTCCTGCTGTCCCGGTTGCTCGCGGAGCACATGGTCGCCCGCGGCCGCGGCCACATCGTGCTGGTCGGATCCATCTCCGGCAAGGCGGCGACGAGGTCCACCTCGTTGTACAACGCGACCAAGTTCGGGCTGCGCGGATTCGCCCTCGCCCTGCGCCAGGAGCTCCGGGGCACGGGGGTGGGGGTGTCCCTGGTCCAGCCCGGTTTCGTCCGGGACGCGGGGATGTTCGCGGACACCGGTGCCACGACGCCGAACGGCATCAGGACCGTCACGCCCGGCCAGGTCGCCGACGGCGTCGTACGGGCCGTCCGCCGTGACCTCTGCGAGGTCAACGTGGCGCCGCTGGAGCTGCGGCTGCTGAGCGCCATCGCCGGCCAGTTCCCCGGGTTCGCCGAGCGGATGCAGGCGCGGGCGGACGTCGACGGCACCGTGCGCCGGATGGTCGAGTCCCAGCGCGCACGCCGTTAGGCCGTCTCCCCTTTCACGGTCCGGGAGGTGGAGCCCTCCTGTGGCGGACCGTCGGCCGGCCGGACCCCCTCTCGCGCGTCAGTCCGGCAGCCAGTGCAGCTCGTGCGCCAGGGTTTTGGCTACGGCACGGATGCGGCGGTGCAGTGGCGACTGCTCGCGCGGGAGGACCAGGTGGATGGTCAGGCTGGGCGCGCCCCGCAGCGGCCGCCAGGTGAGACCGGCCGGCTGTACCGTGGCCGCGGCTTCTCCGGCCGGGGCGAGGGTGACGCCGTCGCGCAGGTCTCGCTGAGACATGTCGAAAGAGACCGCGGGTGTGTGGAATCGGGGGTGTGGCCGGATGTCCCGGAACAGTGCGGACAGCTGATCGTGGATCACGGGGTTGGCCGCACGGTCCGGGAGTCGCAGCGGATGCGCGGCCGCGTCGGCGATCTCGATCTCCGGGTGTTCGGCCAGTGGATGGTGCTGTGCCAGCTGGACCCCGATGCGCTGACGCCGCAGCAGGAACCGGCGCACGCCACGGCCCGGTTGTTCACCGCGGGTGATCCCGGCATCGATGCGGCCGTCGGCGACCGCGGGGGAGATCTCCGGTGTCGCCATCGGGACCGCGCCGACCTCGAGTCGGCTGTTGTCGCGCATCAGTCCGTCCACCAGGGCCGGTGTCGTCTCGGCCCCGGTGCTGAGGCTGTATCCGATGCGCAGCGTGCCCAGTTCACCGGCCGCCGCGCTCCGGGCGGTGTCCCACGCCCGGTCCAGCGCCGCCAGCGCGGGTGGCGCGGACTCCGCCAAAGCCGCGCCGGCCGTGGTCAATACGACGTTGCGCGTGTCGCGGATCAGCAGGGCCGTACCGAGTTCCGCCTCCAATCGGCGCATCCGGGCGCTGAGTGCGGGCTGTGCGATACCGATCCGTGCGGCCGCGCGGGTGAAGTTCAACTCCTGTGCCAGCACCAGGAAGTACCGCAGGCTCACCGTGTCCGGCGCCACGCGCCCTCCCCGCCGATTGATAACGATCCGTTCTGACTCTATCCCGTACCGGTCTTTCCCTCGCCCGCACGTCAAGCCCTAACCTGCGCATGCCGGGATCGTGTCCGGCCGAACACAGGAGGTTTCCATGGCCAAGGGCTACTGGGTCAGTGTCTACCCCGCCATTTCCGACCCTGAGGGGCTGGCCGCCTACGACGAGCTGGCCCGCCCGGCCGTCCAGGCCGGGGGCGGGCGCGTCCTGTCCCGTGGCGGTCGAGTCGTCGCCCACGAGGCCGGAATCACGCAACGCGTCGTACTGGTCGAGTTCGACAGCTTTGAACGGGCCGTCGCGGCATACGAGAGCGAGGCGTACCAGAAGGCGCTGGTGGCCCTCCCCGACGAGCGCGACTTCCGCATCGTCGAAGGCATCGACTGACCGCGGATCCGGGCGGGGCGGCTCAATCGTGCGAGGACCGGGCGGGGTTCAGCCGTCGGGTGGGGCGGGGTCGTGGAGCCGGGGCCGGGGCCGGGACCAGGGCGCGTCGGGGTCGCCGGACTCCGGCCGCAGCCCGAGCTCCCGGAGCTGGTTCACCGCCATCAGCGCGGTGAACATCGCGTTCGGGTTGGCGCCGCTGACGCCGAGTTCGGCGGCGCTCTGCGCGTACCGGGCGGTGAACGCACCGGGCCTGGCGCGCCCGCTCTCCCCGGTCAGCCCGAGGGCCGCCTCCTGCAGGGCGGTGGCCTGCTCCAGGAGCCCGTCCAGGTAGGACACCACCTCGGCGCCGCGGCGCACGGTGAAGGTGTGCCCGTCGGTGAGGAGTGCGGCTCGTCCCTCCTCGAAGAGGAGGGCGACCGCGCCGAGCACGGTCTGGATCTTGAGCTGGTCGGCGTCGGCCATCGCACCGCAGGGTCCGTTGCCCTCGTCGGAGAGGTGCAGGACACCGCAGTCCCTCAGGTGCACGATCACGTGCCCCGCGCAGTGGCCCTGGCTGCGCAGCACGCGGACCGCGCCGTCGGCGAAGGTCCAGCCGGTGAACCGGAGCGAGCCGATGCGGATCCGCTCCAGCGGCCGCTCCTCGTAGGTCCGGGTCGTCGCGCCGAAGGGCCGGAGCGGCCGGAAGAGCGAGAGCAGCTGTTCGGCGGCCTCCGCGGGCGCCGGGCCCGGCTCCGGTGCGGCGATGCGCTCGAAGGCCCGCGCCCAGTACGCCGCCGGGTCCCGCATCTGGTCGAGGTCCCGGGCCGGCACGAAGTGTTCGACCGGGACACCCAGTTCATCGGCCAGGTCGTTGTTGCCGATGTGGTCCGGATGGCCGTGCGTGGTGAGCACCAGCGCCCGCGACCAGGGTCCGACGCGGTCGGCGGCCTCGCGCAGTGCCGCGCGGAAGGCGTCCGTGACACCGGTGTCCACGAGCACCAGGGTGTCGCCGGTCCGGTGGACGAGGGCGTTGGCGACGTCCGGCTGCCCACGCTCGACAGCGAGTTCCTGTCCCAGGACCAGCACGGTCGCGCCGTCGATCCCGATCGAGTCACCGAGTGCGGTCACACGTCCTCCCGCGGTCCCGTCCCGCCCGGTCCGGACCCGGTTCGCCGCGCGGCCGTTGGCGGCGGACGGCGACGGGCCCGATCACGAGCGTACGCCGCACCGGGTGCGGCGGCCCCCCGGATCTCCGGCCGGTACGCGCTACTCGTCTTGCAGGGCCGCCACCAGCGCGGGCAGGTCGCCGCCGGCCACGGCGAGGGCGAGGTGGTCGTGGTAGTCGCGGCTGCTGACGATCAGGCCGTCACGGACCCGCAGCACCTGGATGTTGGCGGCCTCGAAGGTCCGCCCGGTGTCGCGGTGAAGCACGTGGTAGTCGAACTCGGCGACGACCACCTCCGCGTCGTCGGTCTCCCGCACGACCACGTTCGCCGGGGTCAGTTCCACGGGCGAACTCGCGGCGACCTGGGCGAACCGCTCCCCGAGCACGGCCCGCCCCACGAACCGGCGCGGTCCGACCGGCGCGAAGACGGTCTCCACGACGGCGTCCTCGGCATAGAGCTCGGCGAGCTCCGTGTACCGCCCCGCCCCGATGCCCTCGATCAGCTTCTGGAAGACCTCGCGCGGTGACAGTGCTTCGGGCATGACGAACCTCCGGTGGGATCCGCGGCTACAATCGGACTGGCAACTCCGTTTTCACGATACGGACTGAGCACTCCGGTTGTCCAGGGTCTCGGGATGCCGCCGACGACGGCGAAGGGTGGAAGAGGGATGGCCGGCGCGCAGGAACGCCCGCTGCGGGCGGACGCGGCCCGTAACCGGGCCAGGCTGCTGGACGTGGCGACGGAGGTGTTCACCACACGCGGGGTAGGCGTGCCGACCGAGGAGATCGCCCGGATCGCGGGGGTCGGGGTCGGCACGCTCTTCAGGCACTTCCCCACCAAGGAGGCGCTGCTGGAGGCGGTGATGGTGCGCAGGCTGGAGGAAATGGCCGCCCGGACCGCACGGTTGGCCGCGGAGGCGGATCCCGCCGAAGCCTTCTTCGCCTGCTTCCGCCTGCTGGTGGAGCAGTCCGAGGGGAAGAACGAGCTCGCCGGGGCGCTCGCCGCGGCCGGTGTGGACGTCCACGCGTCCCTGCGGGGGCCGACCGTGGAGATCCAGGCCCGGCTGGGCGATCTGCTGGCCGGGGCGCAGCGGGCCGGGGCGGTCCGGCCGGAGCTGGGGCTGGCGGAGTCCGTCGCCCTCCTGGCCGGCACCGGCAGGGCCCTGGAGCAGCTGGGAGCGGATCCGGCGCCCCGGGAGCGGATCTTCGAGGTGGTCTTCGACGGAATGCGGCCACGCTGAGGCGCCCTGCGGCCCGAGCCGGGCTGGGCCGAGCTGGGCCGGGCCGAGCTGGGCCGAGCTGGGCTGGGCCCCGACGGCGGCCGGCGGTGGATGGCGGTGGTCGGCGGTGCCCCT
>NZ_JBEXKC010000100.1:0-21844 GCF_040609475.1 Streptomyces sp. NPDC004667
AAGCGGGTGTTCCAGAGCGAGAACCTCGCCTACCTGAAGAACTTCGGGGAGGCCTGGGGCTACATGCCGGGCGGGCAGGCCGGGGTCTTCGTCGACAACCACGACACCGAGCGCGGCGGCGACACCCTCAACTACAAGGACGGCTCCGCCTACACCCTGGCCAACGTCTTCATGCTGGCCTGGCCCTACGGCTCGCCCGACGTCCACTCGGGCTACGAGTGGACCGACCGGGACGCCGGACCCCCCAACGGCGGTACCGTGAACGCCTGTTACGCCGACGGCTGGAAGTGCCAGCACGCCTGGCGGGAGATCTCCTCCATGGTCGGCTTCAGGAACGCCGCGCGCGGGCAGGCCGTCACCGACTGGTGGGACGACGGCGGCGACCGGATCGCCTTCGGCCGGGGCGCCAAGGCCTACGTGGCGATCAACCACGAGACGGCCCCCCTCACCCGCACCTTCCAGACCTCCCTCCCCGCCGGCTCCTACTGCGACGTGCAGAGCGGCCGTCCGGTGAGCGTGGACTCCGGCGGCCGGTTCACCGCCACCCTCGGCGCGGGCACCGCCCTCGCCCTGCACGTGGGCGCCCGTACCTGCGCGGCCCCGGCCGCCGGCGCCTCGTTCGCCGTCAACGCCACCACCGTGCCCGGCCAGGACGTCTACGTCACCGGCGACCGCCCCGAGCTCGGCAACTGGAACACCGGCGCCGCCCTCAAGCTCTCCTCCGCCGCCTACCCCGTCTGGAAGCTCGACGCCGCCCTCCCCGCCGGGACCGCCTTCGCCTACAAGTACGTCCGCAAGGACGCCGCCGGGACCGTCACCTGGGAGAGCGGAGCCAACCGCGCCGCCACCGTCCCGGCCAACGGCACGGTCACGCTGACCGACACCTGGCGCAACTGACCCGCCACCCGGCCCACCCCGCCCCGTACCCGAGGAGACCCGCCTTGATACGCCCCGCCGCAGGAGCGCTCGCCGCCGCACTGGCCGTGACGCTCCTGCCCGCCCTCCCCGCGACGGCGGCCGCCGCCGACCGGGCGCCGGCCCCGCCCCCGGACGCGAAACTGGCCGCCGAGCCGGCCCGGCACGACCTCACCCGCGAGCAGTTCTACTTCGTGCTCCCGGACCGCTTCGCGAACGGAGACCCGGGCAACGACCGGGGAGGTCTGACCGGCAGCCGTTCACAGACCGGCCTGGACCCCACGGACAAGGGCTTCTACCAGGGCGGGGACCTCAAGGGGCTCACCGACCGGCTCGACTACATCAAGGGCCTCGGCACCACCGCGATCTGGATGGCGCCGATCTTCAAGAACCAGCCCGTCCAGGGCACCGGCAAGGACGAGTCCGCCGGCTACCACGGGTACTGGATCACCGACTTCACGCAGGTCGACCCGCACTTCGGCACCAACGCCGACCTGACGCGGCTCATCGACACGGCGCACCGCAAGGGGATGAAGGTCTTCTTCGACGTCATCACCAACCACACCGCCGACGTCGTCGACTACCGGGAGGGCTCCCACGACTACCTGTCGAAGGGGGCCTTCCCCTACCTGACGAAGGACGGGGTGCCCTTCGACGACGACGACCACGGAAAGGGCTTCCCCAAGACCGGCCCCGCCTCCTTCCCCCGCACCCCCTTCGTGCCCGAGGCGAAGAAGAACCTCAAGGTGCCCGCCTGGCTCAACGACCCGGCGATGTACCACAACCGGGGCGACTCCACCTTCGCCGGGGAATCCTCCGGGCAGGGTGACTTCTCCGGCCTCGACGACCTGTGGACCGAGCGCCCCGAGGTCGTCGAGGGGATGGAGAAGATCTACGAGAAGTGGGTGAAGGACTTCGCCGTCGACGGTTTCCGCATCGACACCGTCAAGCACGTCGACACCCCCTTCTGGACGCAGTGGGCCACCGCCCTCGACGCGTACGCGGCCCGGCACGGCCGGAAGAACTTCTTCATGTTCGGCGAGGTCTACTCCGCCGACACCGCCGTCACCTCCCCGTACGTGACCCGGGGGCGCCTCGACGCCACCCTCGACTTCCCGCTCCAGGACGCGATCCGCGCCTACGCCTCCCAGGGCGCGGACGCCGGCCGGCTGGGCTCCGTACTGGCCGCCGACTACCGGTACACCACGGACAAGGCCAACGCCTACGAGCAGGTCACCTTCCTCGGCAACCACGACATGGGCCGCTTCGGGACCTTCCTGAAGCAGGACCGGCCGGGCGCGCCGGAGCAGGAGCTGCTGGACCGCTACCGGCTCGCCAACGAGCTGATGTTCTTCTCCCGGGGCAACCCGGTGGTCTACTCCGGCGACGAACAGGGCTTCACCGGCTCCGGCGGCGACAAGGACGCCCGCCAGCCGCTGTTCGCCACGAAGATCGCCGACTACCTGGACGACGACCAGCTCGGAACGGCGCGCACGCACGCGAGCGACGCATACGATCCGGGACACCCGCTCTACAAGCAGATCAGTGCTCTCTCGAAGCTGACGAAGGATCACCCGGCCCTGCGGGACGGCATCCAGAGCGAACGTTTCGCCGATGGTTCCGTCTATGCCTTCGCCCGCACGGACGCCCGCACCCGCACCGAGTACCTCGTCGCCACCAACAACGGTGCCGGGGCCAGGACCGTAGAGCTCGACGCCCCGGCCGGTGCCGAGTACCGCACCCTGTACGGCGGCGCCGCAGCCGTGATCCGCTCCTCGGCCGCCGGGAAGCTCACCGTCACCGTCCCCGCCCTCGGCTCGGTGGTCCTCCAGGGCACCGCCCCCCTCGCGCCCCCCGCCACCAAGCCCGCCCTGACCCTCAAGGCCCCGGCCGCCGGCGCCACCGGCACCGTCGAACTCTCCGCCGACGTCACCGGCGGCGGCCTGAACCGGGTCGTCTTCGCCGCCCAGACCGGCACCGGCCCCTGGCAGGTCCTCGGCTCCGCCGACCACGCCCCGTACAAGGTCACCCAGCAGGTCACGGCCCCGGCCGGTACCGCCCTGCGGTACAAGGCCGTCGTCGTCGACGCCTCCGGCCGCACCGCGAGCGCCCTCGCCGCATCCGTCTCCGGCCAGGTCCCGCCCGTCCCGGTCCCCACCGCCACCCAGCGCGACTACGCCGTCGTCCACTACAACCGCCCCGACGGCGACTACACCAACTGGCGGCTGTACGCCTGGGGCGACCTCGCCGACGGCGAGGCAACGAACTGGCCCGAAGGCCACGCCTTCACCGGCCGCGACGCCTACGGTGCCTTCGCGTACGTCCGGCTCAAGCCCGGCGCCTCTTCCCTCGGCTACCTCGTCATCGACAAGGACGGCACCAAGGACGTCGCCGCCGACCGGACGCTCGACCTGACGAAGACCGGGGAGATCTGGCTCGAACAGGGCAAGGAGGCGGTCCGCACCGACCGCCCCGCCTACCCGCCGCAGGACCAGACCAAGGCCGTCCTGCACTACCAGCGCCCCGACGGCGCGTACGACGGCTGGGGCCTGCACGTGTGGACCGGCGCCGCCACCCCCACCGACTGGTCCAAGCCGCTGCTCCCCACCCGCACCGACTCCTACGGCGCCGTCTACGAGGTCCCCCTCGCCCCCGGCGCCACCACCGTGAGCTACATCCTCCACAAGGGCGACGAGAAGGACCTCCCCACCGACCAGTCCCTCGACCTCAAGGCCACCGGCCACGAGGTGTGGATGCTGGGCGGACGCGCCCCCTACCTGCTCCCGCAGCCCGCCGGATCGGCCGCCGCCCTCGACCTCACCAAGGCCGAAGCCGTCTGGATCGACCGCGACACCCTCGCCTGGAACGCCCCGGCGACCGCCGCCTCCACCCAGCTCCTCGCCTCCCCGGAGGGCCGGATCACCACCGACGGCGGCGTCCTCCACGAGGGCGGCGCCGCGTGGCTGCGGCTGGAGCGGGCCGAACTCACCGCCGCCCAGAAGGAGAAGTTCCCGCACCTGGCCGCGTACACCGCCTTCACCGTCGACCCCCGCGACCGCGGCCGGGTCCGCGAAGCCCTGCGCGGGCAGCTCGTCGCGAGCGCCCGCGCCGCGAACGGAGCCGTCCTCGCCGCCACCGGCGTCCAGCTCGCGGGCGTGCTCGACGACCTCTACCGCACCGACGCCCCCCTCGGCCCCGTCTTCAAGGACGGCCGCCCCACCCTCTCCGTCTGGGCCCCCACCGCCCGCGAGGTCTCCCTCGAACTCGACGGCCGCACCGTCCCCATGCGCCGCGACGACGCCACCGGCGTCTGGTCGGTGCGCGGCGAACGCTCCTGGACCGGCAAGCCCTACCGCTACGCCGTCACCGTCTGGGCGCCCAGCACCCGACAGATCGTGCGCAACCTGGTCACCGACCCCTACTCCACCGCCCTGACCACCGACTCCACGTACAGCCTGGCCGTCGACCTGGCCGACCCGAAGCTCGCCCCGCCCGGCTGGCGCGACCTGCGCAAGCCCGCCCCGGTGCCCTTCAACAGCGCGCAGATCCAGGAACTCCACATCCGCGACTTCTCCGTCGCGGACGCCACCAGCAAGCACCCCGGTCAGTACCTGGCCTTCACCGACACCGACTCCGCCGGCATGCGCCACCTGCGCGAACTGGCCGCCTCCGGCACCTCGTACGTCCACCTGCTCCCGGCGTTCGACTTCGGCACCGTCCCGGAGAATCCCAAGGACCGCACCGCGCCCGCGTGCGACCTGAAGGTCTACGCCCCCGACTCCGAGTCCCAGCAGGCCTGCGTGGCGGCCGCCGCCGCGAAGGACGGCTTCAACTGGGGCTACGACCCGCTGCACTACACCGTCCCCGAGGGCTCGTACGCCAGTGACCCCAACGGAACCGCCCGCACCGTCGAGTTCCGCAGGATGGTCCAGGCCCTGGGCGGGGCGGGCCTGCGCACCGTGATGGACGTGGTCTACAACCACACCGTCGCCTCCGGGCAGTCCGACCGGTCCGTCCTCGACCGCATCGTGCCCGGCTACTACCAGCGCCTCCTCGCGGACGGCAGCGTCGCCAGTTCCACCTGCTGCTCCAACACCGCTCCCGAGAACGCCATGATGGGCCGCCTCGTCGTCGACTCCGTCGTCACCTGGGCCAAGGAGTACAAGGTCGACGGCTTCCGCTTCGACCTGATGGGCCACCACCCCAAGGCGAACATCCTGGCCGTCCGCAAGGCCCTCGACGAGCTCACCCCCGCCAAGGACGGGGTCGACGGGAAGAAGATCGTCCTCTACGGGGAGGGCTGGAACTTCGGAGAGGTCGCCGACGACGCCCGCTTCGTCCAGGCCACCCAGAAGAACATGGCCGGCACCGGCATCGCCACCTTCTCCGACCGCGCCCGCGACGCCGTGCGCGGCGGCGGCCCCTTCGACGAGGATCCGCGCGTCCAGGGCTTCGCCTCCGGACTGTTCACCGCCCCCAACGGGTCCCCGGCGAACGGCACCCCGGCCGAGCAGCGCGCCCGCCTCCTGCACGACCAGGACCTGATCAAGATCGGGCTCTCCGGCAACCTGGCCCCGTACGTCTTCACGGACTCCACCGGCCGCCGGGTCAAGGGCTCCGAGGTGGACTACAACGGCGCCCCCGCCGGCTACGCCGCCGCCCCCGGCGACGCCATGGCCTACGCGGACGCCCACGACAACGAATCCCTCCACGACGCGCTGGCCTACAAACTCCCGGCGGGGACGTCCACCGCCGACCGGGCCCGCGCACAGGTCCTCGCCATGGCCACGGCCGCCCTCTCCCAGGGCCCGGCCCTCTCCCAGGCCGGCAGCGACCTGCTCCGCTCGAAGTCCCTGGACCGCAACTCCTTCGACAGCGGCGACTGGTTCAACGCCATCCACTGGGACTGCCGGGACGGCAACGGCTTCGGCCGGGGCCTGCCGCCCGCCGCCGACAACCGCGCCAAGTGGCCCTACGCGAAACCCCTGCTCACCGCGGCCGTCCCCGGCTGCGCCGACATCGACGGGGCCTCGGCCGCCTACCGCGACCTGCTGCGCGTGCGGACGACGGAACCGGCCTTCGCCCTGACCACGGCCGCCGCCGTGCAGGAGCGGCTGGGCTTCCCCCTGTCGGGCCCCGAGGAGACCCCGGGCGTGATCACGATGACCCTCGGCGACCTCGTCGTGGTCTTCAACGCCACCCCGGACGAGCGGACCCAGCGCGTCCCGGCCCTCGCCGGCACCCGCTACGCGCTGCACCCGCTCCAGGCGGGCGGCTCGGACCCGGTGGTGAAGCGGTCCGGGTACGACGCGGGGACGGGCACGTTCACCGCCCCGGCGCGGACGGTCGCCGTCTTCAAGAGGTCCTGACCACGGGGCGGGACGGGACGGTGCCGGCCGCGGTCCGGCACCGTCCCGCCCGCCCCCCTCGGGATCAGACCCAGATGCGGACGGCTTCCATCCGCCGCGACTGGCCGGTGGTGCCCACGTAGACCGGGTTCCCGCCGGCCGCGTTCAGCCAGCCGTAGTCCGCCACGTGCGCCTGCGCGGCCACGCTGCCGTTGCCGACCTGGAGGCCCAGCGCCTCCATGCGCCGCGACTGGCCGGTGGTGCCGACCGTCACCGCCTTGCCGTCGGCGGCGCACGCCCAGCCCTGCCACCCGATGTCCGCCAGGTGGGCGTTGGCACAGACCCCGCCCGTGCCGCTGGTCGCGATCACCGCGGCCTCCATCCGGCGGCTCTGCCCGGTGGTCCCGGCGACCGCGCCGTCACACACCGCGCCCTGCCATCCGATGCCCTCGACGTGGGCGGCGTAACAGACCGTCCGGGCGGCCGGGGCCAGCGACTTCTGCCGGGCGGCCGCCGCCTGCACGTCCGCGATCACCGACGCGGGAGCCTCGACGGCCCGCGCCGGAGCCGCCGCCGAAGGAGCCGGGGCGGGCGCGGACGGCTGGGCCTGGGCGGAGGCCACCCCCGTGGCCCCCAGCACCCCCGCCAGCGTGACGCCCAGCAGGACTCCCGCGGTCCTGCTCATGGAATTCCTCATGGTGTTCCCCTCCTGGTACCGACTGGTCGAGACCATCTCTACCGCTGCCCCGGAGCCCGCCGATACCGGTTGCGGGCGTTGCAACCGAAAGGGGACAAAACATGGCGCACGCCGGATTCTTGCGCGCGCGGGACCGGCTGTGCCTCAGACGTCGAGCCGGAGCTCCAGCAGGACCACCCCGTACACCCGGCCGTCCTTGCCCTGCTTCGAGGGGAATTCGCCGACGACCCGGTAGCCCGCGTCCCGGTAGTACGCCAGCAGCCGCGGGTTGCTGGACACGCAGTCCAGGCGCGCCCGCTCCCGCCCGGTGCGGGCGATCCGCCGCTCCGCGTGATCGAGGATCCGCAGTCCGGTTCCCGGGGGAGCGGCCTCCCGCTCCACCATCAGCCGGTGCACGTAGCCCGCCACCGGCGGCTGGACCCCCCAGGCCTCCTCGTCGGACCACCACAGCTCGTACGCGCCCACGACCCGGCCGTCGGCGTCCTCGGCGAGCCACACCTCGCCGTCGCGCATCACGGCGCGGAAGTGCGCGGTGTCCTTGTCGCCCGGCTTCCACTGGTCGATCCCCTGCTTGCGCATCCAGCGGGCCGCCTGGTCGTACAGCTTCACCAGCGTGCCGGCGTCCTTCTCCCCGGCCTGCCGGAACAAGATCCCGTCGTCAATGATCACGCGGGCATTATCGCCTCCGGGACCCTGCCCTCACCCTCCCGAGGGAGGCCCCGGCACCAGCCCGGCCAGCCGTCCCACCAGCTCACCGAAGGGCCCGTCGGACGGCTCTTCGGCCAGGATCCGGACGAGGATGCCCGCCATCTCCGCGTCGTACGCGGCGCTCACCGCGGCCAGCGCCGCGAAGTCGTGCACCAGCTGCAGCTCCAGCTCGGCCCGCGGGATCCGGCGGCCGTCCAGCCAGATCAGCGCCGTCGACTCGGCCAGCGACACCCAGGACCGCACCACGAGCTCCAGCCGCGCGGGCGGCGCCGCGATGCCGAGGTGGCTGACGATCTGCTCGTACGCCGCCTGCCGCACCTCGTCGATCATCGCGTTGGTCCGGCTGCTGCCGACCGCGGGACCGCCGCGCATCAGCGCCGAGAATCCGGGCCCGTGGTCGTCGACGAACGCGAAGAACCGGCCCATCACCCGCAGCAGCCGCGCCCCCAACGGGCCCTCGTGGGGCTCGCGGAAGCGATCGGCCAGCTCGTCGGCGGCCCGCCGCAGCGCGGCCTCGTACAGGCTCAGCTTGCCGGGGAAGTAGTGGTAGACCAGCGGCCGCGATATCCCGGCGGCCGCCGCGATCTCGTCGATCGACACATCGTCGGGCGACCGGTTGCTGAACAGCTCCAGGGCGACCCCGATCAGCTGCTGCCGCCGCTCCTCGACACCCATTCTGCGTCGCACCCCGGTTGTCATGCCGACACCCTACTTCTCCCCGCGGGCGGGGAGTCCCCTGCGCCGTCGCTACAGGTCCAGGGCCAGCCGTCCGCCCGCCGCCCGCGAGACGCACAGCAGCATCGACTCCGCGCGCTCCGCGTCGGTGAGGAGTTCGTCGCGGTGTTCCACTGCGCCCTCCAGGACCCGGTGTCGGCAGGTTCCGCAGAAACCCTGCTCGCAGGAGTACGGGGTGGCGGGCAGGACCCGGCGCACCGCCGTCAGGGCGGACTCGCCGGCCGCGACCTCGACGGTGGCGCCCGAGCGGCGCAGTTCGACGGTGAAGGGCCGCGCCGGGCCGGACGCCGCCGGGGCGAACCGCTCCAGGTGCACCGCCGAGGGGTCGGCGGCGGCCTCCGTGACGGCCCGCATCAGCGGTTCGGGCCCGCAGCAGTAGACCAGGGTGCCCGGCGGCGTCCCGGCGAGCCCGCCCAGGTCGGGCAGGCCCGTCTCGTCCTGCGGGGCGATCGTGACCCGGTCCCCGTAGGCGGCGAGTTCGGGCAGGAACGGCATCGAGGCGCGCGAACGCCCCCCGTACAGCAGGGTCCAGTCGGCGCCCGCCGCGGTGGCCGCGCGGAGCATGGGCAGGATCGGGGTGATCCCGATGCCGCCCGCGACGAAGGCGTAGGACGGGGCGGGGAGCAGCGCGAACCGGTTGCGCGGGGGACGCAGTTCCAGCACCGCCCCCTCCACCAGCCGGGCGTGCGCCTCGCGCGAGCCCCCGCGGCCGTCCTCGACGAGCCGGACCGCGACGGTGTACCGCCCGGCGTCGGCCGGTTCCCCGCACAGCGAGTACTGGCGCACCAGCCCCGAGGGCAGCACGAGGTCGACGTGGGCGCCCGGGGTCCACGCCGGCAACGGGTCCGTCGCCGAGGCCGCCTCCAGCGTCAGCAGCACCACCCCGTCGGCCGGTTCGCCGCGGCCGGTGACGCGGGCCCGCAGCAGCCGGCGCGGGGAGTGGCCCGACACCGGGTTCTCCAGGGCGGGGAGCGGCCACAGCGGGGAGCGGCCTATCCGGGCGCGCAGCGCCCGCCGGGTCAGTACGGCGGCACCCGCCAGCGCCGTCACGGCGAGGGTCCGCTTCACGGCCGCACCCCGCCGTTCGCGCCGGGAGAGGAGGCCAGGTAGGCCACGGCCTGGGCCGTGGAGCCCTCCTGGGAGGGGTGGTAGGTGCGGGAGAGGTAGGTCGGGATCGACTTCAGCATCGCCCCCGCGGAGGGCAGCACCCCCTGCTGTCCGGCCCGGAGGAACTGGCCGAGGGAGGCCTTCGCGGCGGGCAGCGAGGGGTCGTTCTCCATGAAGAAGCGGGCGCCGCGCTGCCAGAGGAAGACCAGGGCGGTGAAGGCGGTGGCCCAGGTCCGGGCCCGGCGGCGGTAGTTGCCGTCCACGTGCATGAAGAGGTCGAAGGCCACCGAACGGTGCTCGACCTCCTCCGCGCCGTGCCAGCGCAGCAGGTCCAGCATCATCGGGTCCGCGCCCCGGCGGTCGAGTTCGCCGGCGTTGAGGACCCAGTCGCCGAGGAAGGCCGTGTAGTGCTCGATCGCGGCGATCATCGCGACCCGCTCCATCAGCCACCACCGGCGGGCCTTGCCGGGCGGCAGGGTCCGGTCGCCGAGCAGCTTCTCGAACAGCCAGTCCACCTGGGCGGTGTACGGGGTGGGGTCCAGGCCGAGGCGCCTCAGGTGGGGGAGGACGTCGTCGTGCGCGGTGGCGTGCATCGCCTCCTGCCCGATGAAGCCGATGACGTCCTCGCGCAGCCGCTCGTCCGTGATGTAGGGGAGCACCTGCTTGTAGACGTGCACGAACCAGCGCTCACCGGCGGGCAGCAGCAGGTGCAGCACGTTGATGGTGTGCCCGGCGAAGGGGTCGCCGGGCAGCCAGTGGAGCGGGGTGTCCTCCCAGGAGAAGGACACGTTCCGCGCGTGGAGGTCCGTGTGTTCCGTCGTCACGGGGACGGGCGCGAGCGGCCTATTAGACATGGCGTCAATGTACTGATGGGTACGCGCGAGGGAAACCCCTCGGAAGCCGCGAACAAGAGCAACCGCCACCGACGCGCGCCGGACGCCCAGGGGCGCGGGGAACCGCGCGCCCAGCCACAGCCGACCCGCGTCCGACGAACAGCCCCAGCCTCACCGGCCCTGGAACCTAGCGGAGCACCCCGGCCTTCGAGCCGTCCGTCAGCTTTCCCGACAGGTCCACCTGCGCGCCCTCCTGCGCCTTCACGGCCAGCCGGTTGCCGTTCGCCGACCCGCTCACCCCGCCACCGGACACCGACAGCGACGCGAACTGCGCGCTGCCCGCCGCCAGGACGTACCACTGGCCCCCGCGGGACTTCCACAGCACCCCGGCCAGCACCCGCGGCTCCCGCGGCCCGCACGCCGCCGAGCCCTCCGCCTTGGCCGCCTGGGCCGCGAGCGGCGCGCCCGGCGCGAGGAACTGCGCCTGCACCCGGTCGGCCGTGCCCTGCCAGGTCTCCGCCCGGGTGCACAGCCAGGTGGCCGCCCCGTCGCCCTCGGGCAGCGGCTGCTTCGCGTAGGTCCAGGCGTTGACCGTGCGCACCCCGTGCGAGCGCACCGAGGGCAGCAGGCACGCGATCCGCGCCCACTCGCCCAGCTCCGCGGCCTCCGTGACGTCGCGCGCCGCACCCGGCGCGCCCGAGGTCAGCCGGGCCGGGGTCAGCTCGCCCAGGTCCGTCACCAGCCGGGTCGCCCCGTCCCCGGTCAGCGACAGCGCGTTCCAGCTCGTACAGCTCCCGCCCGGCGCGGGCCCCAGCACCGGCGGGGTGATCCCCTCCGGGGTGAGCTTCAGAGCCGTCGGGGCCTCGGCGGGCTTGAGGAGGTCGCGCAGCGCGGCCCCGGTGACCCAGGGGGCCGTCAGGTAGCGGACGTTGTTGTCGACCCGGCTGAGCACCAGCCCCGTCGCCGTGTCCGCCGACGCCCCGTCCGTCCGGGCGAAGTCCAGGGCCGCGCCCGCCGTCCCGGAGCGCGGCTCCGCGTAGCGGACCACGCGCAGCCCGTCGTACAGCAGGACCACCACCGCCTGGTCGACGACGCCCGCGAACAGCAGCTGCGGCGGGCCCATCGGCGGCCCCGACGGGGTGCCCGGGGTGGCCGAGAGCACCACCGCCTTGCCCGGCCGGGCCCACACCGCCAGCGCCCGGCGCAGCAGCTCCGTGTCCTCGGCGCGGTCGCCGCGCGCGGGCCAGGCGGAGAAGTCCGTACGGGAGGAGCTGCGCCACACGGTGGGCGCGACCCGCACCAGCAGCCCCGGATCCAGGGCCTGCTCCGCCGCCGCGTTGAGCGCGTACGGCGGGGCGGCGGGCCCGTCGGAGCCCCAGCCGCCGCCCGGCAGCGCGAGCAGCGCCCCGCACACCGCGAGGGCGGCCGCACCGGCCAGCGAGGCCCGCGCGAACCGGCGCCGGCGCAACAGGTCGGTGGGCCGGGCCTGGAGCACGCACGGGTCGAACTCGGGGGAGGCGAAAAGGGCGTCGTGCGCCGGATCCCCGGACTCGGCGACGGCCGCGGCGGGATCGGCGACCCCGGCCTCGGCGAGCACCCGGAGCACGTCCGCCTCGGTGAGCCCCTCCAGCGCCCGCAGCACGCAGGCCGCCCGCCCCGGCCCGTTGAGCGTGGCCAGCCACTGGTCCAGGGCCAGCTCCTCGGCTCCGCCGGCGCGCGGGAACAGCCGCAGCCCCCACACGCGGGGGAGCGGCGAGGGCAGCTGCCCGCGCAGCGGGAACGCCCGGAACGTCAGCGGGATCCCGGCCTCCAGGGCGGAGCGCAGCACGCGCAGCCGTACGTACGCGTACCCCGACTCGGCCCCGCCCGCCCCGCCGCGCGGGGCCGGGACCCCGCCCCGCACCTCGCCGGATCCGGCGCCGCGCCGCCCGCGCGGCAGGGCCCGCTGGGTCAGGGCGTGGGCGGTGAGCACCCGGCGGTTGCGGCCGAAGGCGGGCGGCAGCACCAGATAGGCGAGCCGCACCAGCCGCGGGTAGTGCTCGACGATGGCGGCCTCGGCCTGCTCGACGTCGGGAGGCAGGGGGCGGGTGGCGGTATCCGGCGCAGTCACGTTCAGCAGAACGAGCGAATCGTCGGATGGTCACCCGCCCCCAGCTCACACGTTCGGACGAACCGGGGCGCCCGAAGGGTGACCCGTCAGACGATCAGCCTGGCGCGCAGCGCCTCGACCGTCTCGTCCGGGACGCCCAGTCCCTCGCGCACGTACTTCTCCATCGAGCCGTACCGGACGCGCACCTCGTCGAGCCCCGCCTCCAGGTAGGAGGGGAACACCCCGATCAGCGCCAGCGCGATGTCCGGGTCCCCGCCCGCCGCCGTGAACCCCTCGATCATCGGGGCGAAGGCCGCCTTCACCGCCGGGTTCACCGAGAGGTATTCGGCCATCAGGGTGTCCTCGTCCGCGCCGAGCAGCGCGAGGATCACCGTCGCGCCCCAGCCCGTACGGTCCTTGCCCGCCGTGCAGTGGAACAGCAGGGGGCCCGCCTGCGGGTCGGCGGCCTCCGTGAGCAGCGTGCGGTAGGCGGCGTGCGCGGAGGTGGTGGAGACGAACGAGCGGTACACCGAGCCGAACAGGGCCTGCGCCTTGCCGCCGCCCAGGTGTTCCTCGGCGACCGCCGGGTCGGCGAGGAGGTCCTTGAGCTGGGTGGCGGCGGGCATCCGGCCCTCGTTCATCTTGTCGGCGAGCACGTCGCGCACCAGCAGCCGGGCCCCTTCCGGTATCCGGTCGGGGTGGTCGGTGCGCTCGGCGTCGCTGCGGAAGTCGATGACCGTGCGCAGCCCGAGCCCGGCCACCGCCGGATCGGCGTCGAGGTCGAGCCGGTCCAGGGCGCCCGAACGCAGTACGAGGCCCGGGCGGACGCTGCGGCCGCCGGCGAGCGGGGTGCCCCCGAGGTCGCGGAGGTTGGCGACGGTGGTGGAGGGGGTGGCGGTCATCGTGGCGGCTCCAGCGGTGTGCGGGGGTAAGCGTGGATCGGGTGGGGCTGACTCGTGTCATCGGCGGCGGGTCACGGCTGTCGCCGCCTACGGCTCACGTTAGGGCGATTTTCCGACGGTGCGATCCGGAAAGACAATCGGCGGCGACCGAGACCCCGATCCCGATGCCCAGGGCCACCAGGTGCCCCGCGTCGGTGAAGGTCCGCTCCCGTCGCAGCACCGGCCGTACGGCGAGCGCCAGCAGGCCGGCCCGTGCCGCGTTGCGCACGGTCCCGCGCGGCAGGGCCGAGGTCAGGGCGCCGAGCACGGCGTTGAGCCCGTAGCTCGCGCCCACGTCCAGGGCCCGGCGGGTCTCGTGGTCGGCGGTGCGCCGCAGGGCCCCGTAGACGAGGAGGGTGGCGGCGGTGTGGCCGAAGAGGAACACGGCGGCCGTCCACCAGGCGCCGTACGCGTACTCCGCGTAGCCCAGCACCGCGAGCAGCAGGAGGGCGTAGGGCAGCGGCATCGGCTCCTCGACCACGCAGGCGCTGGTCAGCAGGGTTTCCCAGCGTCCCGCGTCGAGATTGTCGACGTTCGTCGAGCAGGCGCGCAGCACCCGCTCCCGCTCCGCCGGCCCCAGCCGTTCCAGGGCGTGCGAACCGAGCTGCACCCCGCCCGTGTAGAGCGCGCCCAGCGGCGATGACCATGACCGTGGCAGTGGCTTCACCCGACCATGATCGGATACGGCCCCGTTGCGCGGACCACCGGGCCCCGTGGGAGCATGACGGGGACATGCCTCCCTCCCGATCCGGCGCCCCTCTGCGCGCCACGCGGGCCGCGATGTTCGCGGCGGTGTGCGTCGCCTTGGGTGCGCTGGGGCATTCGTCCATGTCTGCGGGGGTCATCCCGGTCGGATGGCTTATGGGTGCCTTCGTGGTGACCGCCCTGCTCGCCTGGCCGGCCACCGGGCGGCGCTGCGGGCCGGCCGGGATCAGTGCCGCGCTGCTAGGCGTCCAGGGGGCGCTGCACCTCGCGTTCTCCGCGAGCGACGCGCTCGCGGCGGGGTCGGCGGCATCGCGGACGCCCATGGCCGTGCCCATGGCCGTGCCCGTGACGGGTGCGGAGCCGATGCCGGGTCACCATCACATGCCCGGCATGGGAACGCACGCCTCCACCGCCGCGGCCGACCTGGCCGCGGGCCTCGCGGACGGCCTCGCGACGGCCGGCCCGGCGACCGGCGGCCAGGCCGCGGGCGCGATGGCCGGCATGGCGGACATGACGGGGATGACGGGCATGGCCGACATGGCGGGCCACGGCTCCGCCTGGACGGCCGGCCTGGCGCACATGGCCGCGATGGCCGGGCACGGCGGCCTCGGGATGATCGCCGCGCACGTGCTCGCCGGACTCTTCTGCGCCGCCTGGCTGGCCCGGGGCGAGGCCGCCGTCTTCCGGCTGGCCGGGGCCCTCGGCGCGGCCACGCTGCACGCCGCCCGGCCGCTGGCCCGCGCGCTCGCGCTGGTCCGGACCCGGGTGGCCCTCGTGCCGGCGCCGCCCGCGCACCGTCCCCCGTACGTACGGCCGCGCCGCCTGCGCGGGGCCGTCCACGCCCACACCGCGGTCCGCCGGGGCCCGCCCGGGTGGCGCACCACCCGCACCACGGCCCCCGGCCTTCCTGCCCGCGCCTGACCGGCGCACCCTCCTTCGGCGAGGTGGGCGAGACCCGGGGCCCTCCACCCATGTCTTCGCCAACCCCTTAGGACCGACATGTCCCTCGACGAGCTCCGGGACGTCCCCGCCCGGGACCCCGACGCCCCTGCCGAAACCCCGACCGAAGCGCCGGCCGACGCCAAGGCCGAGGCCACGGCCGACGCCAAGGCCGAGGCTCCGGCTGAAGCCACCGCCGATGCCACGGCCGGCGCCCCGGCCGACGCCACCGCCGACGCCACGACCGAAGCGCCGGCCCCGACGGCACGCCGCACGGGCGGGGGCGGGTGGGCCGCCCTGCGCCCGCTGCTCCTGCGCATGCACTTCTACGCGGGCCTGCTCATAGCCCCGCTGCTGTTCCTCGCCGCCGCCACCGGCCTGCTGTACGCCGGTTCCTGGCAGGCCGAGAAGATCCTCTACTCCCACGAGCTGACGGTGCCCCACGTCGGCGAGGCCTCCGTACCGCTCAGCACCCAGGTCAAGGCCGCCCGCGGCGCCGTGCCCGAGGGCAAGGTGCTCGGCGTCTGGCCCGCGCCCGAGGCCGACGCGACCACCCGGGTGATCATGGAGCGTCCGGGGCTGGAGGAGGGCGAGACCCTCACGGTCTTCGTCGACCCGTACACCGCCGACGTGCGCGGACAGCTCACCACCGCCGGTGACGCGCTGCCGCTGCGCGCCTGGCTGAGCGAGTTCCACGCCAGCCTTCAGCTCGGTGAGTTCGGCCGTAACTACAGCGAGCTCGCCGCGAGCTGGCTGTGGGTGGTCGCGCTGGGCGGCCTCGCGCTGTGGATCGGCCGTCGCCGCTCCCGCAGGGCAGACCTCGTCCTGCCCGACCGCAAGGCCACCGGCCGCCGCAAGACCCTGTCCTGGCACGGCACCGTCGGACTCTGGGCCGCCATCGGCCTCGTGGGCCTCTCCGCCACCGGCCTGACCTGGTCGAAGTACGCGGGTGAGAACATCGGGCAGCTCCAGGACCGGCTCGGCGGGGCCACCCCCTCCGTGGCCGCCACCCTCGCCGGGGGCGCCGCCGGCGGCTCCGACGAGCACGCCGGGCACGTCATGACCGAGGGCATGGAGATGCCCCCGCCGCCGCCCACCGCCGACATCGGCATCGACCGCGCGGTGGCCGCCGCCCGGGCCGCCGGGGTCACCGAGAGCCTGCGCGTGACCCTGCCCGCCAAGGGCAAGGGTTACATCGTCAAGGAGAACGACAAGACCCTGCCGGTGCACCTGGACTCGGTCGCGGTGGACCCCGCCGACGGCCGGATCATGGACGAACTGCGCTTCGCCGACTACCCGCTGCTCGCCCAGCTGACCCGCTTCGGCATCGACCTCCACATGGGCCTCACCTTCGGGATCGCCAACCAGATCGCCCTGGCCGCGCTCGCCCTCGCGGTGATGTTCCTCGTGGTGTGGGGCTACCGGATGTGGTGGATGCGCCGGCCCACCAAGGATCGCCGGCTCTCCGTGGGCCGCGCGCAGCCGCGCGGTGCCTGGCGGAAGCTGCCGGTGACCACGCTGCTGCCGTTCGCCTGCGTGACGGCGGTCGTCGGCTGGTTCGTCCCGCTGCTCGGGATCAGCCTGGTGGCGTTCCTCGCGGTCGACGTGCTCCTCGGGTTCGTGGCGGCGCGTCGGCGCCCGGCCGGGGCACCGCAGGGCTGACCGCCCCGCCGGGCTCCCGGCCCGGCAACGCCCGGTGGGCCCGTACTCCCCCTCGCGAGTACGGGCCCACCGTCGTGTCGGTCCCTGACCGGCGCCCCGGTCAGGGCGCGTACTTGTAGCCCACCCGGCGCACGGTCTGGATCGCGCCGCGGTGCGCGGCGCCCAGCTTGCGGCGCAGCCGGGCGATGTGGACGTCGACCGTCCGGCCGTCGCCGACGTGGCCGTAGCCCCAGACCGTGGTCACCAGCTGGTCCCGGCTGTGCACCCGGTGCGGGTGCGCGACCAGGTGGGCCAGCAGTTCGAACTCCAGGTACGTCAGGTCCAGCACCTCGCCGTCGACCTCGGCGGTGCGCTGCGCCGGGTCGATGCGCACGAGCGCGTCACCGGCGACCGCCGAGGGGGCCGACGTGGCTGCGGCCGGAGCGGCGGGGGCGGGAACGGACTGCGGGGCGAAGGCGATCGGGTGCTGGTCGGCCGGTACGAGGACCAGGTAGCCGACCATCGGGGGCTGTCCCGGCAGCGCCGGCAGGGTGTGCTGGGGCGCGGGCAGCCAGGTGGCGCCGGGCGGGAGCAGGTCCACGACCCGGGCCACCTCGTCCCGGTCCACGGCGCGCAGCCGGTGGCGCGGACTGGGAGGGAAGGCCGGGTGGGCGGAGGTCGCAGCGGAAGCGGCAGAAGCGATGGAACGGGTGTTCGCCATGAGTGGTCGGCTCTTTCACGCGGAGTGGTCGGCAGGAGACGTACGTACGTCGTCTTCGTTGTCGTACCGCGCAGACCGAAGGCCCCCGGGAGGGTCTGCTGGAAGGTCCCGGAAGGCGTTAGAGGGCCGGCGCGTTCTTCGCGCGGCAACACACCCGGTCGAAATCGTGATCCTGACGGGACGGCCAGAACGGCTCCAGGTCGCTGCGACCTGTCGAGGAGTGCGGGTGGCTGGCCATGGGTGTTATTCAAGCAGATGTACGGGGCCCAGGGCAGGCCCCGTCTCACCTCGTGGAGCGGAATCTCATATTCAGCAATCAAGGCGTCGTCAAGACGTCACAATGCCGACATACCGTCAGCCCACCAGCCGCTTCCGCCAGTCCAGTCCGGTCACCCGTATCGCATCGTGGGCGGATCCGTCCCACACCCACCTCAGCCCCACGGAGTCGAGCGCCCCGACCACCTCCCGCCCGACGGAGACGGTCACTTCCTCGTCGCCTTCGAACCCCCCGTACAGCAGGTACAGGTCGTTGCCCGCCGCGGCGCCCTCGGTGCACTGGCTGTGGAAGAAGACGAACCCCCGCGCCTGTGGCCCGCCCTCCGCCCCGATCTCCGAGAGGCCGCAGCCTCGGCAGCAGGTGAAGTTCTCCCGCGCGGTGATCCCGGCGTCGTCCAGCGCGTCGAAGGCCCGCGCCAGCCGCTCGGGGTCCGTCTCGCCGATCCAGCCGGCCTGCTCCGCGACCCGCTCCCGCCAGAGCCGGTCGACGAGCCGCTCGGCCTGGGCCCGGGACACCGGCCGCACCTCGTCCTCGACGAGGCTCTCCTCGGCGGTCTCGGTGAGCTCGGCCCGGCCGTCGTAGCCGCAGCGCAGCTGCTCCCGGATGATCTCCGTCAGCTCCTCCTCGATCTCCGGGTCGAGCGGGTCCGGCTCGTCCGCCGGGAACTCCAGCCGCTCCCAGGCCGGTCCGAGGTCCCAGTCCGCGTCCTGCCGGACCCAGCGGGACATGACCTCCGCCGCCTCGGCCGCCGTCGCGACGAAGGCCTGGAAGTGCCGGTCGGGGGCGCCGGCCCGGTGTTCCACCTGGTAGTCGCCGCCGGCCTCGTGCCAGACCTGGACGTAGACGTCCGGGTCGTCGGGGATCCGGGTGACGACGAGGAAGCGGTCCCCGTCCGCGCCGATCCGCCCCACCAGCTCGGACAGGGCGGTGGGGCCGGGGTTGTCGTGACGCGTGCCGGACTCGGTCTGAACTCTGATCGCCTGCATGCGCACACCCTCGCAGGCCCCACCGACAACGCGGCGCCCGTCCTCCGGGGGAGGGCGGGCGCTGCGAGGTCGGGGGTGGAGCCGGGGGCCGGTCTCAGACCAGGCCGTCCTTCTCCAGGCCGGTGCAGCAGGTGTCGGTGATCAGCCGGGTCACCACGTACGGGTCCACGTTCGCGTTCGGACGGCGGTCCTCGATGTAGCCCTTGCCGTCCTTCTCCACCTGCCACGGGATGCGGACCGAGGCGCCGCGGTCGGAGACGCCGTAGCTGAACTCGTTCCACGGGGCCGTCTCGTGCAGGCCCGTCAGGCGCTCGTCGATGCCCGCGCCGTAGTTCTTGACGTGGTCCAGCGGCTTGCTGCCCTCGCCCAGCGCCTCGCACGCGCGGATGATCGCGCGGTAGTCCTCGCGCATCGCCTTCGTCGAGAAGTTGGTGTGGGCGCCCGCGCCGTTCCAGTCGCCCTTGACCGGCTTCGGGTTCAGCGTCGCCGACACGTTGAAGTCCTCGGCGGTGCGGTACAGCAGCCACCGCGCGATCCACAGCTGGTCGGAGACCTCCAGCGGGCCGACCGGGCCGACCTGGAACTCCCACTGGCCGGGCATGACCTCGGCGTTGATGCCGGAGATGCTCAGGCCCGCGGCCAGGCAGTGGTCGAGGTGCTTCTCGACGATGTCCCGGCCGAAGATCTCGTCCGAGCCGACACCGCAGTAGTAGCCGCCCTGCGCCGCCGGGAAGCCGTTGACGGGGAATCCGAGCGGCCGGGCCCCGTCGAAGAAGGTGTACTCCTGCTCGATGCCGAAGATCGGTGCCTGCGCGGCGAACTTCTCGGCGACGGGGCGCAGCAGCGCGCGCGTGTTGGACGCGTGCGGGGTCATGTCGATGTTCAGCACCTCGCACAGGACGAGGACGTGGGCACCGCCGCGGATCGGGTCCGGGCAGGAGAACACCGGCTGGAGCACGCGGTCGGAGGCGTGGCCCTCGGCCTGGTTGGTGCTCGACCCGTCGAAGCCCCAGATCGGCAGCGCCTCACCGTCCGCCAGGATCCTGGTCTTGGAGCGAAGCTTCGCCGTCGGCTCGGTGCCGTCGATCCAGATGTACTCAGCCTTGTAGCTCACGGGGCCCCATCCTGACTCTGCGGGTGCTGCGGATCGCCATGGTGTTGACGGCAGCGTGCCCGGTGGCGATTTCTCATCCGTTGCCCGTGTGTGAACCCCGTGTTACCGGCGTTTACCCCCCAGGTGGGGAGGGTTGTGCGGGTCGGCGGCCGCACGTCCGTCCGGGTGCGGCAGACTGAGCGGGTGAGCATTTCGTATGATTTGAACTCTGCCGGTGAGCGGCCCGAAGGCGTTTCCGGCCGACCTCGCCCCCGGGTCGGACTGCTGGGCACCGGCCCCTGGGCCCACCGCACCCACGCCCCCGCCCTCGCCGCCCACGCGGACTCCGAATTCGCCGGAGTGTGGGGCCGCCGCCCCGAAGCGGCGGCCGCGCTGGCCCGTGAGTACGGCGTGAAGGTGTACGAAGACCCCGACGCGCTGTTCGCGGACTGTGACGTCGCGGCCTTCGCCCTGCCGCCGGACGTGCAGGCCCCGCTCGCCGTCCGCGCGGCCGCCGCCGGCTGCCACCTGCTGCTCGACAAGCCCGTCGCCACCACCGCCGGGGACGCCCGCGCCGTGGCCGGGGCCGCCGCCCGGAACGGCGTCGCCTCCGTCGTCTTCCTCACCCTCCGCTTCGCCGAACCCACCGCCGGATGGGTCACCGAACAGGCGGGCCGGACCGGGTGGTTCACCGCCACCGCGCACTGGCTCGGCGCGGTCTTCCCGCCCGACGGCGCGCCCAGCGGGTACGCCGACTCGCCCTGGCGCAAGGCCAAGGGAGGCCTGTGGGACGTCGGCCCCCACGCGCTGTCCGTACTGATCCCGGTCCTGGGCGAGGTCACCTCCGTCACCGCCGTCCGGGGCCCCTCCGACCTGGTCCAGCTGTCCCTGCGGCACGCCTCGGGCGCCGCCAGCACCGCCGTCCTCAGCCTCGGCGCGCCGCGCGCCGCCGCCGGGGTGGGGCTGGAACTGCGCGGGGCCGAGGGCGTCTTCGCGCTGCCCGACTGGAGCGACGTGCCGGGCGCCTACGGCCGCGCCCTGGACGCCCTGCTCACCGCGGCCCGCACCGGCGTCCCGGACCCGCGCGACGCGGAGTTCGGCGCCCGGCTGACGGAGATCCTGGCGGAGGCGGAGGGGCAGCTGAGCTAGGAGCGCCGCCCTTCCGCCTCCGCCGGCCGTCATTTGATGAGGGCGTTGGCCACGATGATGGCCAGGCCGATCGTGGCGTCCCCGAGGCCCATGAACAGCGCCCGCCGGAGCCGGTAGCCGACCCGGATCGCCACGAAGGAGCCCCAGGCGAAGAGCAGCGCGGTGTTCATGCCGAGCCCGATGGCGGTGACCCCGTACGACTCCCAGTGCGCGAGCCCGGTGAACAGCAGCAGGAGCACGGTGGGCAGGGTGGCCGCGATCATCGGCCACTCGTTCCACAGGACCCGGGAGAGCACCCGCCAGCGGAACCAGAGGGAGCCGGTCTGGTGGGTGCTCATGTGGTGCGAGTACCCGTGCGCGAGCGCGCTGGTGGCGGCGGTGACCAGCACCCAGCTGGCGTCGTAGAAGGGGGTGACCTCCCCGCCCTTCTGGTCCAGCGCGGCCAGCAGCGCACTGGCGAGCACCGTCCCGTACACCCCGCCGAACATCCAGTCGGCCCCCCGCCGCGGCGGCGGCACCGGAGGCCCGCCGGTGTCCCGCGACGCGGCGGACGACGCGGCGCCGGAGGGCGCGGCGGCGGACGGCTGCTGCTGCTCGTTCACGGGGGTCCCTTGGTTTCGCGGTCAGCGTTCGGTGCTGTTTGTTCGGTGCTGTTTGTTCCTTTTGGGTACGAATGCCAGCCTACGGGGGATGGGGGTGGGGTGGGGGTCGGGTGGGGGTCGGGTGGGGGTCGGGGTGTGGTCGGGACTCTGGCTGGTGGGGGCTTCGCGTGCCGGGTGGGGTCGGGGGTGGGCGGTGCTCTCTTGGTCGGGGTGGGGGGACGGGTGGGGTGGGGGAACGGCGGGACTCGACCTGGGCGGGATCGGGGGAGGGCTGGGGGCGTCCCGCCAGTCCACTGTCCTTCCGTGTCGGGCCGGTCCCTCAAGGGCGCTCCTTCGTCGCGTCGCTTCGCGATGGCCT
>NZ_JBEXKC010000101.1:0-21325 GCF_040609475.1 Streptomyces sp. NPDC004667
CGTCGTGGTCCCGCGCGCCGCGGCGTTCCCGGTGCGGCCGGTTCAGCCCACCGGCACCCGCTCGGCCTCCGGGCGGGCCGCCGGGTGCTCACCGCCGCGGGGGCGCGGCCGCAGCGGCCACCACAGCGACCGGCCCAGCAGCGCGGCCAGCGCGGGCACGAGCACGATCGACAGGACGAAGGCGGAGAGCAGGATCCCGACCGCCGTCGCGAAACCGGTCTGCTGGGTACCGGGATGCGGGCTGACGGCCAGGCTCCCGAAGGACGCGGCGAGCACCAGCCCGGCGGTCGCGATCGCCGGCGCGGTGTGCCGCACGGCGCGGGCCACCGCCGCCCGGGCCGGTCCGGGCCGCTCCATCTCCTCGCGGATCCGGTCGCTGATCAGGATGTTGTAGTCGGTGCCCAGCGCCACCACGAACAGGAACAGCACCAGCGGGAGCGTGAAGTCCACGCCGGGCCGCCCCAGCCCGTGCTGGAAGACCAGCGTCGAGGCCCCCAGCGTGGCGGCGAAGCCGAGTCCGACCGCGAGCATCAGCACCAGCGGGGCGAGCAGGCTCCGCAGCAGGACCAGCAGGATGACGGCGATCAGCACCGCGGCCACCGGGAAGATGACCTTCAGGTCCTCGTCGACCGCCACCGCGATGTCCGCGAACACCGACGCCGTTCCGCCGACGTGGGCCTCGGTCCCGGCGGGCAGGTTCGCCCGGACCGTCGTGCGGACCGGCCCCGAGACCAGGTCGCGGGCCTCCTGCCCGCCGGACTCCACCGTCAGCAGCAGGTCGATGCGGGCCGCCTTCCCGTCCTCGCTGAGCACGGTCGGAGCCACCCGGCCCACCCCGGGCACCCGGGCGAGGGCCCCGGCCAGCCCGGCCACCCGCTCCGCGCCGAGCGGAGCGCCGTCCCGGGAGGCGACGAGCACGCTCGTCGGGTCCGAGACCCCGGCGGGCAGCGAACGGGAGATCTCCTCGGCCGTCCGCGCGGCGGCGGTCCGCTCCCCGTCCGCGCCGGACTGCCCGTAGTCCACGCGGATGCCGGCCAGACCCGCAGTCAGCGCGCCGAGCAGCGCCACCGAGACGAGGACCAGCGCCACCGGACGCCGGGCCGTCAGCCCGCCGAGCCGCCCCGCCAGGCCCGCGCGCGGCTCCCGGCGCAGGGAGCGCGACGGCCAGAACATCTTGCGCCCGCTCACGGCCAGCAGCGCCGGCATCAGCGTCAGGCTGCCCAGCAGCATGACCAGCACGGACAGCGCGATCGCCGGGCCCAGCACCCGGAACTGGCCGAACGAGGCGATCCCGAGCGTGGCGAACGCGGCGACGATCGTCAGCGCGGCGGAGGTGACGGCGGTCCCCACCCGGCCCGCGACCTCCGCGGCGGCCTCCCGGCCCGTTTGCCCGGGGTGGAGCCGCAACTGCTCCCGGAAGCGGAACAGCAGGAAGAGGAAGTAGTCGATGCCGATGCCCATGAGCACCACGTTGATCAGCCCGGGGGTGGAGGGGGCCAGCCGGATGCCGGTCGCCATCGACGCCATGATCACCGCGCCGGCCGCCGCACCCCCGATCACCGCCATCGCGACCAGCGGCAGCAGCGCCGCGAGCACACTGCGGAAGACCAGTACGTGGAGCAGCACGATCAGGCCCATGACCACCGCGCCGACCACCGTCGACCGGGTCTTCTCCGCGTCGGCGGTGTCCACCGCCGCGGCCAGCCCGCCCGTGAACCCCGTGCGCAGGCCCGCTTCCCGGAACGCCGTGCGGGTCTGCTCCCGGAACTCCCGGTAGGTGGACTGCACCCCCGGGTCCTGCGGATTGCCCTTCAGCTCCGCCGTCAGCAGCCGGAAGGAGCGGTCGGGGGACGTCATCCCGGCGCCGATCCGGGGGACCTGGGAGTGGTCCTGGTTGAAGGGCGTGTCGTCCTCGCTCCTCGGCATGACGATCTTCCGCCCCGCCAGGCGCGCCGACACCTCCTCGATCCTGCGCTCGTCGGCGGCGCCGAGCGCGCCGCCGTCCGTACGGGCCACCAGCACCGTCACGGGATCGCTGTCGGGCCGTGCGCCGAAGCTCTCCTCGGAGATGCGCAGCGCGGCCGCCGAATCGTAGGTGGCGGGCAGGAAGCCGTCGTTGCCGGGCTGGGTGGCGCGGAAGACGAACACCTGGCCCAGGATGGCCAGCCCGATGCCCAGCACGGCCCACAGGGCGATCACCTTCCACGCGTTCCTCGTCGAGCATCCCGTCAGGGCGCGGATCACTGTTCTCCTCCGGTCGGTCCGTCACGATGGCGCCGGGGTGCCCGGCACGTCTCCAGACCATCACCGGCCGGACGGGAAAACGTCCTGGTCAAGGAGGAGTTCCCGGCCGGTACCAGGGTCCGGGGACGGGCCCGGACCAGGACCCTGGTCCTGGTCCGCAGCGGTCCTCGGGGAGGGCGACCGGGGGGCCGGCCGGTGTGAGAATGGACCGAGGAGGGCGGCCGGGACGGCGGTCCGCGGGGGAGGACCGACACCGATGAGCACGACCCGCGCCGAGCGGCTGACGTGGACGCGCAACGACGCACTGGTGGCCGTGGGCGCGGCGGCCGTGGACCTCACGGGCTTCGGCTTCGACACCCGGTTCGATGGCGCCCCGCTGGAGGTCACCGCGGCGGCCGCCGTGGTGGCCGCGGGACTGGCCCTGGTCGCCAGGCGCCGCCACCCGGTGGCGACGCTGGCGGTGGTACTGATCCTGGGCGTGGTGGTGAACCTGACCGCATCCGTGTCGCCGCACTTCGGTCTCGCCCCGGCCGTCGCCCTGTACTCGGTCGCCGTGGCCCGGCGAGCCGCCGTGGTGGCCGTGGCCGCCCTCCTGACGGCGCCGTTGAACAGCCTGGGCCAGGGCGGCCTGCCGTTCGACCCCGGCTTCGGCGCACTCGCCAACGTGGCGGCCACCCTCCTCGTCGTCGCCACCGGATTCGTGGTCAAGCGCCGGCAGCGGGAGGTGGAGGCCAACCGGATCCTGCTCGCCGACCGCGCGGTGGCCGAGGAACGCCGCCGGATCGCCCGGGAGCTGCACGACATCGTGGCCCACCACATCACCACCATGCAGCTGATGGCGGGCGGGGCCCGGGCCAACCTGGCGCACGATCCGGAAGCGGCCCGCGAGGCCCTGGTGACCCTGGAGGGCTCCGGCCGGATGGCGCTGGCGGAGATGCGGCAGCTGCTGGACGTGCTGCGCGCCGGGGACGAGCCGGAAACGGGCCCGCCCGCCCCGCAGCCCGGCGCCGGGGACCTGGACCGGATCGTCACCGAGTCCCGGCTCGCCGGGATGGAGACGGAGTTCACCGTACGGGGCCCGGTCCGCCCGCTCCCGCCCACCGTGGGCCTGACGGTGTTCCGGGTGGTGCAGGAGGCCCTGACCAACACCCGCAAGCACGCCGGGGACGCGCGGGCCCGCGTACGGCTGACGTACCGCTCGGACGAGGTGACCGTGGAGGTGAGCGACGACGGACCGGGCAGCGGATCCGGCAACGGACCGGCCCCCGCACGGCCGCCCGGCCGCGGCGGGTACGGTCTGATCGGAATGCGTGAACGCGTCGCCCTGCAGGGCGGCACCCTGGAGGCCGCCCCGCTCGACGCGGGCGGGTTCCGGGTCGCGGCCCGCCTCCCGGTGGCACCGGGAGGCGGCGCCCCCGAGGGAGAGGAAGCCCCCCGATGATCCGCGTGCTCATCGCCGACGACCAGCCGCTGGTCCGGCGCGGCCTGGCCCTGATCCTGGCCCCCCACCCGGACGTCGAGGTGGTCGGCGAGGCGGGCGACGGGGCGGAGGCCGTGGAACTGGCCGGCCGGCTGAGCCCCGACGTGGTGGTCATGGACATCCGCATGCCCGTGCTCGACGGGGTCCGGGCCACCGGCGAACTGGCTCGCGTCCGGCCCGAGTCCCGGGTGCTGGCCCTGAGCACCTTCGACATGGACGAGTACGTGGTCGCCGCCCTGCGCGCGGGCGCCTACGGCTTCCTGCCCAAGGACGTCTCCCCCGAGGAACTGATCGCGGCCGTCCGCACCGTCCACGCCGGCGAGGCCGCCGTCGCGCCCCGCCTGCTGACCCGGCTGATCTCCACCTACGTACGGGCCTCCGCGCGCGAGCCCCGGCCCGCCGCTCCGGCGTCGCCCACCGGACTCACCCCGCGCGAACTGGAGATCTGGCGGCTGCTGGCCGGCGGCTTCGACAACGCCGAGATCGCCGCGGAGCTGGACATCAGCGTCTCCACGGTCAAGAACCACATCACCGGCATCTTCGGCAAGCTCGGCGTCCGCGACCGCGCCCAGGCGGTCATCGCCGCCTACGAATCCGGGCTGGTGGAGGCCGAGCGGAAGCCCGCTTGATCACCAAGTGTCCGCAGAGCACCCGGTGCGGACCGGCGGACTCCCCTCTGACCAGCCGGAACACTGGAGGATTCGCCCGTGCGGAGCAGGCACCGGTCATGGCACAGTGCGGGGAGTGACACCGCCCGACCAGGGAGCCGCCATGCGTGATCCGCAGACCGTGCCGCCGCCGACGCGCGCGTCCGCGCCCGAGTTGCGCGCGGTGCGGCCGGGCCCGCTGCCCTCCTGCCCGGTGTGCGCCGACGCCCCGGAACGGATCTCCTGGCGCCAACGCCCGGGCGAGCCGGTGCTCCTGGTCTTCGAGCCCTGCGGCCACCGCCACGGCTCCCCGGCCCCGCCCGTCCTGGCCGTCACCCCGCCGGCGCCGTACCCCGGGCGATGAGCGCCGTACGCCGCTCCTCCAGCATGTCGACGCACGCCCGGATCCCCGGCGCGGGCTCGGGTGAGGCGTCACGGACGGCCTTCACCGCCATGATGCGGCGGTCCAGCAGCAACAGGCCGTCCACGTGCGCGCGTACGTCCTCGGGCAGCGCCTCCCAGACCGGGGCGACCAGGTTCTCCATGGCCGCATTGAACCCCGGGCCGGACCCCCGCCGCCACGGGTTTCGCCCGCCGCCGCGCCTCAGCCGCCGGAGACCGGACCGCGCATGTGCGCGCTGACCCACTGGATCAGCGCCCCGTCGTGCATGCCGGGGACGTACGTGCGCGCGTTGTGCCCGCCGCCCTCGTCGACGTGGAACCTCGTCTTCACGGGCCCGGTCCCGTACTGCCGGATGAAGTTCTCGACCTGCGGCCGGCAGCGCACGTCGCTGCCCTTGGTGCCGACCTGGAAGGCGAGGTAGACCTCGGGCCCGTTGCGGTCGATGAGCCGCCGCGCCAGCTCCGGCGGGCTGTTCTCCAGCTTCTCCCGGGGATACCCGCGCCACAGGCGGGAGTCGGGCAGGATGTCGGGACCCCCGGCGATCACGGCCTTGAACCGGTCCGGCTTCTGCAGCACCGCCTTGAGCCCCGCGAAACCACCGGTCGAGCTCCCCATGAACGCCCATCCGTCACGGGACTTGATGGTCCGGAAGGCCGACCGCACCAGATCGGGCACGTCCTCGGTCAGCCAGGTCCCCATCTTCGGCTGCCCCGGGATGTCGCTCCCGTCCCAGTAGAGTCCTTCCTTCCCGTCCGTCCGGGGGTTGAGCACCGGCATGGCCAGGATGAACGGCAGGCTGCTGCCGTCCCTGGACCACGCGGAGATGCTCGCCTCCAGCTTGAGGTTGCGGTCCATCCAGTAGTTGACGGGGAAACCCGGACCGCCCGGCAGCGCGATCATCACCGGGAAGCCGCTGTGCGCGTACCGGGCCTCCTTGTACTGCGGCGGCAGCCACAGCCACACCTTGCCCGTGAACCCCGACTTCTTCCCCGCGAGGGTGGTCACCAGCACCTTGCTGCCGTCCTCCGGGATCGTCGCGGCGATCCTCAGCTCCGGCACGGGGCCGGTGGGCAGTTGGGTCAGGGCGTCCACGGGCTCGCCCCGCGCCCGCCCCCCGCCCTCGTCGAGCCGTACGGTGTCGCCCGTGTCCGAGAACGCGTCGTCGCGGACGAGCGCTCCTCCCGCCAGAACCCCCGCGACGGCCACCGCCACCGCAGCCCCGATCCACCGGCGCCGTCGTGGGCGCCCGCGGTGCCGTCCCGCACCGACCGTGTCGTTCACGGCAGCAGTATGTCCCCTTCCGGCGGAAGCGGACCTGTGGCAGGCCGGTCGGGCGGACCTCGTATCCTGCAACGGAGCTCGGCCCCGAGCAGTTTCGAAGGGCCGTGCCGCGCCCCTGGCGCGCGCACGGCGGGAAAGGGAGACCCCTGATGGACGTGCAGCACTTCGAGCGGATCACCGCGTTCATCGAGGCGCGGCTGACCCCGCTGTTCGACGCGGAGACCGGAAGTGAGCGCGGTTTCGCGATGGACGACACCTCCCGGGCCCTGCGCGCGCTGCGCAACAGCGTGCTGGAGGCGTCGGCGGTGAAGGGGCTCTTCGAGCAGCGGGAGACCGCCGACCAGCGGATGCGCAACGTCATCGACCAGTCGGTGGAACACCACTGGGACGTGCTGCGCGGAATCGCCCGTCAGTGGGAGGACCACGCCGACTTCCGCCGCGAGTTCAAGCGCCACGCCTGGCAGCTCGAAGCCGCCCCGGCCGTGCCCGCCGAGGCCTGAGCGGCCCCCGGTTCCCCGGGCGGCGCCGCCCGGGGGACCACCGCCGTTCCTACCGGCTGGGCGCGCCGCCGATCAGGTAGTCGACCCGGCGCCGCAGAGCGCTCCAGCGCCGGTCGTGGTGGTAGGCGCGCTTGAGGGACCGCGCCCGCGCCCTCGGCCGCCGCCGGTAGAACCTGCGCGCCCACGGGGACACCGGCCGGGCCAGGCGCACCGCGGCGACGAGCGCGATCATCGGGACGATCGCCCCGAGCACGGCCATCCGCGGCTTCCCCTTGAACAGGGCGACGACGGCCAGCAGCAGGTTGAACACCACCGTCCCGACCGCGGTCAGCCGGTTGTGCTCCTCGTCCGGCGTCAGCCCGTCCACCCCGAGCGGCAAGAACCCGCACAGCAGCAGGGCCGCGAGCGCCGAGGTCAGGATGACCACCTCGACGCTGATGGTCCCCTCCTTGCTCCAGTAGACGTCACTCAGGTGCAGGATCAGCGCGAACTCGTCCAGCACCAGGCCCGTGCCCATGCCGAACAGCACGGCCGCGATGCAGGAGCCCCACCCCGTGCGGCCCCCCGCGATGGCCGTGAACCCGCCCACGGTCATCAGCACCACCCCGGGCACGGCGTGGTGCACGTGCAGCCCACCCGGTGTGACGTTGCGGAACGGGCCCTTCCCGGCCCGGATCATCCGGGTGATGACCCGGGTGACGGCGAAGGTGACCACGAACGCGGACAGCGCGAGGAGCAGCGGCAGTTTGCCCGGCTCCAGGATGTTGCGGTACCACCATGAGCCCATGCCGTCACCCTCCCGGCCCCGGCCGGGCCGCGCACCGTGAGGACCGCCGTTCGGGCCCCACGGCCCGTCAGGCCGCGGCGGCCCCCTGACGCGGCGGCGGACCGGCCTGGTCCGCCTCCCGCGCGGCCCGGCGCAGGGCCGCGTCCTCGTCGGTGTCGGCGTCGTAGGAGATCAGCTTCGGCAGCAGCGCGGCCAGCAGCGCCACCGAGGCCACGCAGGCGAGTCCGCCGCTCCAGAACGCCGGACGGGTACCGGTCCATCCGGCCATCGTGCCCGCCCGGACCTGGCCGAGCTGCGGACCGCAGCTGTACGAGAGCACCTCGATGCCCGCCAGCCGCCCGCGCAGCTCCTCCGGGATCGTCTGGTTCCAGATCGTGGCCCGCCCCAGACCGCTCAGCATGTCGCCCGCACCGGCCACCGCCAGGCACAGCAGGACGACCCAGATACCGGAGGACCAGCCCGCCGCCGCGATCGCCAGACCCCACACGGCCGCCCCGCAGACCACCAGCAGCCCGTGCCGCCGGACGCGCGACACCCAGCCGCTGGTCAGCCCCAGCACCAGGGAGCCCACCGCGCCCGCCGCGTACATCGGGCCGAGCGCCCACACCGCGTCGAGCTCGTCGGCGAGGAAGGGCAGGATCGCGTTCGGGAACGCGAAGAACATCGCCGCCAGGTCGACGGCGTACGTGCCCAGCAGCACCGGCCGGCTCCACGCGTACCGCGCGCCCTCGGCGATCCCCCGCAGCGAGGGGCGCGCCCCGCCGCCGACCGGGGGCGCCGGGCTGAGCCGCGTACACAGCAGCACCGAGACGAGGAACCCCACGACGGTGACGCAGTACGCGGGCGCGTACCCGGCGTACGCGACGACCACGCCGGCCAGCGCCGGGCCTGCGATCGCCCCGAACTGGTAGCGCAGCCCGTTGAGCGCGGCCGCGGCGCTCAGCTGGTCGTGCGGCACGATGCGCGCCATCAGCGAGTCCAGCGCGGGCCGTTGCAGCCCGGTCAGCGCGGACACCCCGGCCGCGACCACGTACAGCGGCCACAGCAGCGGGTGCGGCAGCAGCGCGTTCACCAGCAGCACCAGGGAGAGGACCCCGAGCCCGGCCTCGGTCAGCAGGATCAGCCGCCGCCGGTCGACGGCGTCGGCGAGGGCGCCCCCGTAGAGCCCGCACACCAGCAGCGGGACCAGCTCCACCGCGCCCATGGCACCGACCGCCAGCGGCGAATCCGTCAGGTGCTTGATCTGGAGCGGCAGGGCGATCATCGCCATGAACGAGCCGAAGAAGGTGACCGTCCCCTGGAAGAAGAGCAGCCGGAAGTCCCGGCTGGAGCGCCACGGGGACAGATCGGGCAGTACGGAGGCCAATCGGGATCTACTCACGACGGGCCATCGTGCGCGGGCCCCGCCCGCCGCGGCAACGCATTTTCTCCCCGGACGGGCGAATACGCGGCCCGGCGCGTGGCACGGGCGTCCCGCCGTGGCACCCATGCTGCATGCCGCCGGTGTCCCCGTTCCTGAGCACGGCCGCGTCCTACGCGTGGCGCCTGCTGGTCGTGGGTGCCGCCGTGTACGCGGTCTTCGTCGTCCTGGGCCGCTTCCACGAGATCACCGTGGCCCTCTTCCTCGGTCTGGTCATCACGGCCCTGCTGGGCCCGCCCACCCGGATCCTGGCCCGCCGGATGCCCCGCTCCCTCGCGGTCGCGGTGAGCCTGGTCGGCAGCGCCGTGCTGCTGATGGGCGTGCTCGCGCTGGTCGGCGAGGCGGTGGCGGGGGAGAGCGGGACCCTGGGCAGGGAGTTCCGCGAGGGCCTGACCAGCATCGAACGGTGGCTGGCCCGGCCGCCCTTCCGGCTGGACCCGCACGCCCTGTCCGACCTCCAGTCGAAGATCGGCGCGTACGTCTCCAGCCACCGCTCCACGTTGCTGAACACGGCCGTCACCGGGGCCGGGCAACTCGTGCAGGTGTTCACCACGCTGGCGCTCGCGGTGTTCTCCTCGGTGTTCTTCCTGCACGGCGGCGGCCGGCAGTGGGAGTGGTTCTGCGAGCAGCTCCCGCAACGGACGCGCGGGCGGGTGGCCGTCGGCGGGCGCGCGGCCTGGCGCACCTTCACCGGATACACCCACGGGATCGTGCTCGTCGCGGCCACGAACGCCCTCCTCGTCGGGGTGGCCCTCACCCTCCTCGGAGTCCCGCTGGCCGTCCCGCTGGCCCTGCTGGAGTTCGTCGCCGCCTTCGTGCCGCTCATCGGCTCGCCCGTCGCCCTCGCCGTGGCCGCGGTGGTGGCCCTCGCGGCGAAGGGGCCGGTGACCGCCGCCGTCGTGGTCGCGCTGATCGTGATCATCGGCCAGATCGAGGGGCACCTGCTGCACCCGCTCGTGATGAGCTGGGCGGTGCGGCTGCACCCCCTGGTGGTCGCGGTCTCGGTGGTCGCGGGCGCCATCGCGGCCGGGGTGGTCGGCGCCGTCGTGGCCGTCCCGCTGGTCTCGGTGATCTGGTCGGTCCGCTCCGTCCTGCGCGCTCCCGTCCCCGGGCCGCCGTGACCGCGCGGCCCCCTTACCGTGGAACCTGGGGGCGACGTGGAAGGCGGTTGCCATGGCGGAGCACACGGCCCGTGGAACGGCGGCGGGCGAGCTGGAGGACGGCCGGCTGCTCAAGGAGCTGGAGACCATCCACCGCACGCGCCACGAGACCCTGCTGCACGGGTCGGACGACGCGCTGGCCACGCACACCCAGCGGCTGAAGGAGCTGGAGGAGGAGTACCTCCGGCGCCACCCGCGGCGGGCCACCACCGCCGGCCGGACCCGTACGGGAGCCCGCGCCCGTACCGCGGTCGAGGACTGACACCGGAACCTGGTCCGCCCCGCGAATGCGCGGGGCGGCACACGCCTTCTGCCCGCCGCGGCCCCGGCGAAACCCGGCCGCCCCGAACCGTACGTGTGCGACGCCCACCCCTCGGTGAGGTACGGGGGAGACGAGTGCCTATCAGGTGAGCTCTCTTTGCATCGAGTGAGACAAATATGTATCGTTCGAGGCGAAGGAGGCTCATTCCTATGCGTGAAGAAGAACTGCTCGACGCGGTGGCGCGCGTCCTCGCGAGCGATCACAGCGCCTCGATGGTGCAGATCGCCGCCGGCGTCGGCACCAGCCGCGCCACGCTCGGCCGCCGCTACGCCACGCGCGAGGCGCTGATCAAGGCGGTCGCCGCCCGGTCGATCGAGGTGGTCGACGGCTGCCTCGCCCCCGTCGACCTGCACGCGGAGAGAGCCGACGGCGCCTCCTTCGACGCGGCGCTGGAGGAACTGGTCGTCGCCCTGCTGCCCGCCGCCCACCTGTACGGGTTCACCTCGCGCGACGCCACCGTGCTCGCCGATCCCGCGTTCCGCGCCGGGATCGAGCGCCAGGACCAGCGGGCCCTCGCCTTCCTCGCGCTGGGCCAGCGGCTCGGACGGCTGCGCGTCGACCTGCCCCCGTACTGGATCTGGTACTCCCTCTGGGGCCTGCTCGACGCCGCCGCCGAAGGCGTGCGCGACGGCCACCTCGCCCGCCGCGAGCTCGGCCGCCTCGTCCTGACGTCCTTCCTCGGGGGAGCGCGTCCCCCCGGGCCGCGGCCCGCCCCCACCGCCTGATCAGCCGCCCCGGGCGGCAAGCCCCTGCACAGACCAGAACGGAACCCCATGCACACCCCCACGCGGGACCCGCGCCGCTGGATCGTCCTCGCGATCCTCTCCGGCAGCCTCCTGCTCATCTCGATGGACACCACGATCCTCAACGTGGCCTTCCCCTCGCTGGTCGCCGACCTCCAGCCCGGAGCCGTGCAGCAGCTGTGGATCATCGACGTCTACGCCCTCGCCCTGTCCGGCCTGCTGGTCACCGCCGGCGCCCTCGGTGACCGCTGGGGCCGCAAGCGGCTCCTGATGACCGGCTTCGCGATCTTCTCCTTCGCCTCGCTGATCGCCGTGTTCTCCACCGAGGCCTGGCACCTGATCGCGGCCCGCGCCCTGCTCGGCATCGGTGGCGCGGCCATCATGCCGTCCACCCTCTCGATCCTGCGCACCGTCTTCACCGACGCCAAGGAGCGCGCCTTCGCGCTCGCCGTCTGGGCCGCCGTCTTCGGCGGCGGCATGGCCTTCGGCCCGGTCGTCGGCGGCCTCCTGGTCCAGGACTACGGCTGGCACTCCGCCTTCCTCCTCAACCTCCCCGTCGCCGCCGTGATCGTCGCGGCCGGCCTGCGCTACCTGCCCGAATCCCGCAACCCGCGCAGCACCGGCCGCTGGGACTGGGCCGGTGTCGCCCAGTCGATCGTCGGCATGCTCGCCCTCGCGGGCGGCATCAAGGAGCTCGGCAAGGCCGGGGTCGGCGACCCGCTCCCGTGGGCCCTGCTGGCCGTGGCCGCCGTCGCGCTCACCGTGTTCGTCCGCCGCCAGTTGCGCCTGGACAACCCGCTGCTCCAGGTCCGGCTGTTCGCCAAGCCCGCCTTCAGCGTCGCCGCCACCGCGATCTTCCTGCCGATGATGGGGATGGGCGCGATCCTCTTCCTCGTCACCCAGTGGTTCCAGTACGGCCAGGGCTACACCCCGCTGGAGGCCGGACTGCGCCTGCTGCCCGCGCCGCTCGCCCTGATCTGCGGCTCGATGGTCGCGCCGACGCTGATGCAGCGCTTCCCGATCCGGCACGTCCTCGGCGCCGGACTGGTGGTCCTCGCGGCCGGCATGGCCCTTCCCTGGACCCTCCAGCAGTTCACCGACCTCGGCTACCCGGCCTTCGCGGGGGCCCTGACGGTCATGGGCCTGGGCGCGGGCATGGCGACCACCGTGGCCTCGGTCACCCTGATGTCCACCGCGCCCGTCGACGAGGTCTCCAGCGCCGCCGCCATCGAGGAGACCTGCTACGAACTGGGCTCCGCGATGGGCGTGGCCGTCCTCGGCAGCACCGCCGCGGCCCTCTACCGGGGCAACCTGCCGGTGCTCGACCTGGACGGCCCGGCCGCGAGCGCCGTACGGGACTCCGTGGGCGAGGCCGCGCACACCGCGCAGCAGCTGGGCGGAGCCGTCGGACAGGCCCTGCTGGAGACGGCCTCGCAGGCCTACACGCTGGCGATCACCCCGGCGTTCCTGCTGGCCGGGGCCCTGGCGGTCGCCGCCGCGGTCACCACCTGGGCGATGATCCCGCACGACCTCCAGCCCACCGAGAACCACTGACCCGTCGGCCACCCCGGCCGCGCTCCCGGCCGTACGGCCCCGGTCCTCCCCGGTCCGCCGCCGGTCCTCCGCTCCCGATCCGCCGCTCCCGGCGCCGCCCTCACCGCGGCGCCGGGAGCGGCCCCGTCCGGGGGGACCCGGCCCGGACCGGAGCCGGGTGGGGGGTCGCCGGGGCCGGGCCCAGCGTGGTCGTGCCGGGCGCCGCCGCGCGGTGCCCGAGCCCGGTGCGGTACGCGTCCATCGCCGCCTCGGTGCGGCCCGCCCGCCGCAGCAGGTCGCCGAGCAGCCGGCACACCTCCGCCAGATCGCCGTCCGCCCCACTGCGTTCCAGGAGCGACAACGCCCGTACGTAGTGCTCCTCGGCCGCCTCCGTCTCCCCGCGTTCCTGCGCGACCAGCCCCAGCAGCCGGTGCGCACCCCCCGCGTGCACGGCCGCCGCGGCCACGCTCCCGCCGGCCGCGTCCGGTTCCAGCAGCCCCGAGACCAGGTCCACCGCCTCCTCGTACCGGCCGAGCCGCCGCAGCACGTCGGCCAGCTCCACCTCCACCTGCGCGGTGTACAGCGCCGCCCGCCGGGCCGTCAGCATCTCCCGCGCGCACCGCAGCTCCCGCTCGGCCGCGTCCAGTTCCCCGTGCTGCGCCCGGACGTAGCCGCGCATCCAGTGGCAGTGCGCCAGGTCCGTCTGCAGCCGCAGTTGCCGGTACACCGCCTGGGCCCTGGCCAGCGCGGCGTCGGCGTCGGCCGTCCGCCCGTCGGCGAGGAACGTCCGTGCCACCTGCCGGTGCATCCCCGCCACCAGCGCGGGGTCCCCGACCTGCGGGGCCAGCGCCAGCGCGAGTTCGGCGGCCTGCGCCGCCCGGGTCCGCGCGCCCATGTCGAGGTACGGGCCGATCACCGCGGTGTAGAGCAGGAGCAGCGCCTCCGGATCCCCGAGGCCGCCCGCGTTCAGGGCGTCGATCGCGGACTCCAGCAGGTAGCAGGCGTAGCGCAGTTCACCGGCGAGCAGGTGTACGACCGCCCGGCCGCGCACGGCCCGCGCCCGCCGCGGCAGCGGCTCCCCGGACAGCAGCAGCTCCGCCGCCTCGAAGTGCCCGGCGGCCTCGTCGAGCGCCCCGGACTCCAGGGCGCACTCGCCGAGTCCGAGCAGCGCCTCGGCCCGCTCGTCGGTGAGGCCCAGGCGCTCCGCCTCGGCGAGCAGCCGGCCGAACTGCGGGGCCGCCTCCCGCGCCGTCCCGGTGGCGAGGGTGCTCTGGGCGTCGGTCAGGGCGAGGCGCAGCGCGGTGGCCAGGCCGGCCGGCCGCCCCGTGGCCAGCTCCTCGAACGAGGTCCCGAGCCGTCCGGCGAGGAAGCGCAGGGCGGTCTCCGAGGGCCGCACCTTCCCCGCCTCCAGGGTGGACACGTAGGCGGGGGTGTAGTCGGGCTGCGCCAACTGCCGCTGGGTCAGCCCGCGTTCCGCGCGCAGCCGCTGTACCCTGCGCCCGATCTCGGCCGGTTCGTCCATGAAATCCCCTCGCTGTGCCGCCGCCTGCTCCAACTCCCCAGTATCGAGCGGGAGTCACCCATTGCGCACGCCCCGCGCGCCGCCTAATTTAAGCAGCCGGTTCAGTGGACTTAAGTTCGCGCTTAACCCGCTCCTCCGACCCCCCACCCCCACTCCTGCTCCAGGCGGAGGACTTCATGACACCAGCCGTCCGGCCGGCCCTGCGCGCGGCCCTCGCCGCGCTCTGCGCGGGCGCCGCACTCCTGACCGCGACCGCGCCCGTCGCGGCGGCCGACCCGCCCCACCGCACCTCCGTCGAGGTCGAGATACCCGGTCCGGAGCACGGCGGCGAAGCCGGCTCCGGGCACGTCCGGGTGCCGGCCGCCGGGCCCGCCAAGGCCGCGTCCCGCCTCTCGGGGGCCGCCCGGGAGGCCGACGGCCAGGTCGCCAAAATGATCGACAACGGCCCCACCGCCGACCGGCTGGACGTGGTCGTGATCGGCGACGGCTACACCGCCGACCAGCTCGGGCAGTTCCACGCCGACGCCCGGGCCAAGTGGGCCGAGGTCACGGCCGTCGAGCCCTACACGACCTACCGCGACCTCTTCAACGTCTGGACCGTGGACGCCGTCTCGGCCCAGTCCGGCGTCTCCGGCGACCCCGGCCCGGACACCGTCCGCGACACCGCGCTCGGCTCGTACTTCTGGTGCGAGTCCATCGAGCGGCTGCTGTGCGTGGACCAGCCCAAGGTGGACGGGTACGTGGCCAAGGCGCCCGCGGCCGACCTGGTCATCGTCCTCGCCAACAGCGCCAAGTACGGCGGGGCCGGGTACAACGAGCCCAGTGCCACCCTCGGTTACGAGGGGATCTCCACCGCCTCCGCCGGACACCCCAAGTCCGGTCAGGTGGCCATCCACGAGACCGGGCACTCCCTCGGCAAGCTCGCCGACGAGTACTTCTACCCGGGCGTGCCGGACTACGAGAAGTACACCGGCCCCGAGCCCGCCGACGCCAACACCTCCACGCTGGACGCCGAGCGGATGGCGGCGCAGCGGGCCAAGTGGTACCGCTGGCTGGGCGAACCGTCCCCCGACGGCGGGACCGTCGGCGCGTACGAGGGGGGCGGCTACTACGTCACCGGCCTCTACCGCCCCACCGACGGCTCGATCATGCGGGTGCTGGGGAAGCCCTTCAACCTCCCGGGAGTCGAGGCGATGATCGGCGGGTTCCACCGCCACGCGAACCTCGTCACCGCGCTCACCCCCACCGACCGCGCCCTGCGGCTGCGGCACACCGCGAAGGCGGCCGTTCCGCGCCTGGCCGGCCCGGACGGACGCCAGTTGGTGGTGCGCTGGTACCTCGACGGACGGGAACTCAAGCGGTTCGCGGGCCGGCACGAGGTGCGCGTGGCCGACCTGTGGCTGCTCGACCTGCGCGCCCACAAGCTGACGGTGACGGCCGAGGACCGGACCCCCGCGGTCCGCGATCCCGCCGTCGCCCGCACCCTCACCTCGACCGTGAGCTGGACCGTCCGGCTCTGACGCGGACGCGGGCGCGGCCGGCCGGGTGGCGGCGCCGGTTCAGGGGTGTCGCCGCCCGGCCGCGTACGTCCAGAACTCCCGCATCACCGCGGGCGGGGTCGGGCCGCTCATCTCCAGCTGGGTCAGCAGGACGGCGGCCGTCCCGGTGGACGGCACGATGTGCGCGGTCGTGCCCGTACCGCCCACCCAGCCGTAGCGGCCGGGGACGTTCCACGGATCCCGCGCCACGACGTCCACGCAGCCGCCGAAGCCCCAGCCCTGCCCCTCCAGGAACAGTTCGCCGCCCTTGCGCTGGGCCGGTGTCAGCCAATCGGTCGTCATCTGCCGTACGGAAGAGGCCTTCAGCAGGGCACGTCCGTCGTCGGCGCGCCCTCCGGCGAGCAGCATCCGCGCGAAGGCGTACAGGTCTGGGGCGGTGGAAACCAGACCGCCCGCGCCCGAAGGGAACGCGGGCGGGCGGCTCCACTGGCCGTCGGGGGCGTCCACCAGCTCCGGGGCACCCCCCTCGGGACCGGCGCGGTAGTAGCCCGTGAACCGGCCGAGCACGCCCTCCGGGACCGAGAACGCGGTGTCGGCCATCCCCAGCGGCCCGAAGATCCGCTCCGCCAGGAACCCGGGCAGGGTCCGCCCCGAGACCCGCGCGATCAGCACGCCGAGCACGTCGGAACAGGTGTTGTACAACCACGCCTCGCCCGGCTGGTGCAGCAGCGGGATCCGGGACAGGGCCGCCATCCACTCGTCGGGCGGCGCGATCCGCTGCGGCTCCGGGGACCCCTGCCGCAGCTCGCTGAACAGCAGCCCGACGGCCGGGTGGCTGAAGTCGGACGGGAAGCCCCAGCCGGCCCGGAAGGTCAGCAGGTCCTCGACCGTGACGGGCCGCAGGGCCGGCACCACGTCGTCGACGGGCCCGCCGGGCCGGCGGACGACCACCGGCGAGGCCAGCTCCGGCAGCCAGGGCGCCACCGGGGCGTCCAGGGTGAGCAGACCCTCCTCGGCGAGCATCAGCACCGCGGCGGCGACGACCGGCTTCGTCAGCGACGCCACCCGGAAGAGCGAGTCCGGGGCCATCGGGGTGTCCCCGCCCGCCTCCGCTTGGCCGAGGGCCACGGACTCGACCCGGTCGCCGTGCGCGACCAGGGCCACCGCCCCGGGCGCCGCCGCGCCGCCCACGTACGGTTCCAGGACCTCGCGCAGACCGCTCATGGCTTCACCTTCCGGAGGACGGGGTGGGGGCGGGCGCCCGGAGCGCGTCCCGAGGGGCGCGGTGGCGTGCGGAGGCCGCGTCGACCGGGCGGATCCCGCCGGGCCACTCTCCCGCGCGCGCCGTCCCCGGGAGGCGGTGGCCGGGGGCGTGTCCGGCCCGCAGCCCCGTACGGGCACGGCACAGACCCGTTTGCCCGCCCCGAATGGCGCAGTGCCGGTCCGTGGCGCTGAATGTAACGAAGCGTGCGATTCCCATGACGCACGATGACCGGCGCGCGACGTGTAGACCCGCGTGTCGGCGAACGGAGCTTTCCATGAATGACCCCAGCACCCTCGCGGCCACCCCACACGACGACCGCGACGGTCCACCCCCCACTCCGGACCCCACCCCGGACCGACCCCCGGCCGGCACCCGCGCCGACACCCCGGCCCCCGCCGACGGCCCCCCGCCGGTCACCGCCCCGCCCGCCCCGGCGGCGGCGCCACCGGAGACCGGGCCCGGCGCCGGGAACCACCCCGAACCCCACAACGAACCGATGCGCACCCTGCTGGAGACGGCGGCCACCTGCCGCCCCGTCGAGGAGGTCACCGCCCTGGTGAGCCTCCTGAAGCAGACCGGCCAACCCCCCAGCCCCGGCCACGACGCGCTGCGCGCGGCCGCCGTCTCCCGGCCCGTCCACGAGGTCCGGCGGATGGTCGCCCTGCTGGCCGAGCAGCCCCAGGAGGAGGCCGAGGCCGACATCACCCTGCGGGCGGCGGCGGTCGGCCGGTCCATCGAGGACGTCGCCCTCCTGGCGAGCATCCTGGGGCCCGACAAGGATCCCGACGGACTCACCGACGGGCTCACCGAAGGGCATCGCGGCGGGCTCGCCGGCGGGCTTCCCCGCGGGCCCGCCGACGGATCTCCCGCCGCGGTCCGGCCCACCCGGCCGCCCCTGGCACCGCCCCCACCCCCCGAGCGCCGCCCCGTACCCGCGGCGCCGCCCGTGCCGGTGACGGGTCCGGCCCGGGACAGGGGCGCGCTGCGCCACGTCCTGCGCTGGCCCACGGCCGCCGCGCTGGTGCTGTGCGGGGTCCTGCACCTGCCGCAGGACCTGGCCTCGGCCCTGCCCGGAGGGGATCCCGCCCGGTGGACGGCACCGGCCGCGGCCCTGCTGTGTCTCCTCGTCGGCGCGCTGCTGGCCATACGGGACACCGCGGTGGTCTGGCGGGTCTCGGCCGTGGCCGCCCTCGCGGTGGTCACCCTGCACGTCGTGGGCGGTGTGGTGTTCTTCGACCCCCTCCTGGGCGCGCTCGGCGGGGCGCACCCCTGGGCCGGCGTCACGGCGGTGCTCTGCTCCGGCGTCGGGGCGGTCCTGGCCGGCCTGGCGCTGACGTACCGGCCGGCGCACACGGGGGCGGGCGGTACCGCCTGACCCCACCCGGACGAGGGGCCCCGGCCGCTTACTGCGCGGCCGGGGCCCCTCTCACCGTGCCAGCAGGTTCACCGCGCCCGTGAACACCCCGGGCAGGCGGGCCGCCAGCGGAACCACCCGCCCGGCCAGCGCCGGCCGCCCGCGCGCCCACAGCAGGCCCGAGGTCAGGACGCGGTACGCCCGCGACAGCTCCCGCCAGGCGCGCTCGTACTCCTGCGGCCGGCCCGCGCGCACGCACCGTACGGCCTCACCCGCCGCCGCGACGGCCAGGGTCAGCCCCTCCCCGGTCAGCGCGTCCACGTACCCGGCCGCGTCCCCGACGAACAGCACCCGCCCCGACACCCGGGTCCGGGCCCGCTGGCGCAGCGGTCCGGCGCCGCGCACGGCGGCGCCCGGCGCGGGGGACGGGAGCCGGGCCACCAACGCCGGGAAGCGGTCGGCCAGCTGGACGTCGAAGGGCGCCTGCCGCGAGGTCAGCACCGCCACCCCGATCCGGTCCGGTCCCAGCGGGGTCACGTAGGCCTCGCAGTCGTGCGCCCAGTGCACCTCCACCAGGTCGCTCCACGGCGCCACGGGGTAGTGCCGGCGCAGTCCGTACCGCGCGCGCCGCCCCGCCGGGGCCGGTACCGCCAGGCCCAGGGCGCGCCGCACCGGGGAGTGCAGTCCGTCCGCCGCCACCAGGTACCGGGCCGTCAGGCCGCCCGCGCCGACCCGGTGCCCGTCCTGGCGGACCTCGCCGGCCCGCCGCGCGAGGATCCGTACGCCCAGCTCCCCGGCCCGCGCGGCGAGCGCCGCCTGGAGTTCGGTACGGCGGGTGCCGCGCCCGGGGCCGGCGCCGAACAGGCCCTCCGCGCTGCGGCCCGTCACCCCGTCCACGTAACGGATCCCGTGGAAGGGCCGGCCGGGCACCGGTACTCCCAGCTCCTCGAACCGGCGGACGGCGCCCGGCATCAGGCCCTCCCCACAGGCCTTGTCGATCGGAGTGGGCCGAGGTTCCAGGACGACCACCTCCAGCCCGGCCAGCGCCGCGTGGATCGCGGTCGCCAGTCCCGCCGGGCCGCCGCCCACGACCAGCAGGTCGATCACGGCGCGACCCCCGGGAGCCCGGAGGTCCTCGGGACGCCAGAACCTCCGGCGGCGGCGTGGGCGTCGGGGGTCCCCGCCCCGCCGCAGGTGGCCAGAGCCCGGTCCTCGCAGGTGATCCGGACCCGCAGCAGCAGGGCGTTGAGCACCGTGAACGCGGTCGCCGTCAGCCACGCCGAGTGCACCAGGGGCAGCGCGAGCCCCTCGGCCACCACCGCCACGTAGTTGGGGTGCCGCAGCCACCGGTACGGCCCGCCCGTGACCAGCGGCAGCCCGGGGACCACGAGCACCCGGGTGTTCCAGCGCGGCCCGAGCGTGGCGACGCACCACCAGCGCAGGCCCTGCGCCGCCACCGCGAGGCCGAGCGCCGTCCAGCCGAGGACGGGCAGGAACGGCCGGTACGGGGCTTCCAGCGCGCAGCCCGCGAGCAGGGCGGCGTGCAGCGCGACCATGGCCGGGTAGTGTCCGCGGCCGTACTCCCGGGCGCCGCGCGCCAGGCTGCGGACGGCATAGCGCCGGGCGGTGACCAGTTCGGCGATCCGCTCGGCCGCCACCAGGGCGAGGAGCAGGAGGTAGGGGGTCGTCGGCATCAGGACCTCACCAGCGCAGCAGGACGAGTTCGGAGGCGAAACCGGGGCCGAAGGCCAGCATCAGCCCCACCGATCCGGGCGGCGGCGGACCGGCCGCCTCGACGGACCCGAGGATGTGCAGGACGGACGCGGAGGAGAGGTTGCCCGCCACGGCCAGCGAGCGGCGGCTGTGCGCGAAGGCGCGCTCCGGCAGTCCCAGGGCCCCGGCCAGCACGTCGAGGATCTTCGGGCCGCCGGGGTGGCAGATCCAGGTGTCGACGTCCGAGGGCTTGAGGTCGTGGCCGGCGAGGAAGGACTCGACCTCCTCCACCACGTGCAGCCGTACCAGCTCCGGCACCTCGCGGCCCAGCACCATCCGGAAACCCCAGTGGCCGATGTCCCAGCCGAGCAGGTGCTCGGTGCCCGGGTACAGGCGGCTGCGCGCGGCCACCACCACGGGCCCGGCGCCGGTCTCGTGCAGGGGATGGCCGGCCCCCACCGCCAGCAGGGCTCCGGCACCGTCCCCGAAGAGCGCCCCGGCCACCAGGTTCGCCATCGAGGTGTCGCTGGGCTGGAGGGTGAGCGAGCAGAGCTCGGTGGACAGCAGCAGCGCCGCCAGCCCGGGACGGCCCGTCAGCTGTTCGTGCAGCAGCCCGAGTCCGGCCGCGCCGCCCGCGCAGCCGAGGCCGAAGAGCGGCATCCGGCGCACGTCGGGGCGCATCCCGGTGCGGGCCACCAGCCGGGCCTCCAGGGAGGGGGTGGCCAGCCCGGTGACGGTCGTCGACAGCACCAGGTCGATCTCCCCGGCCGTCAGCGCGGCACCGGCCAGGGCGCGTTCCACGGCCGCGGCCCCGAGGTCCAGGGCGGCGCGGACGAAGAGGGCGTTGGAGGCGCCGAAGTCGGTGCCCGGACCGTAGCGTTCCAGCGGGAGCGCGAGATGACGGGAGTCGACCCGCACCGAGGCGTGCACCCGGCGCAGCAGGGCGGGGTCGGTGCCGGGCGGCAGACAGCGCGCCAGTGCCTCCGTGATCTGCGGCTGGGGGTACAGGTGGGGCGGGAACACGCTGCTCACTGCCAGGACACGTGTCATTGGCCCAACATAGGGAAGAACGGCCGCCATCCGGCGAACGGCGCGAAGGGTGCGCGACGGGCGTGCCGTCACGGCGTAGCGTGACGCCGTGCCCGCTCCTGGTCCCGCTCCCGGTCCGGCCTCCGGTCCCGCTCCCGGCCCCGCCTCCGGTCCCGCTCCCGGTCCCGCTCCCGGCCCCGCCCCCGGTCCCGGCTCCGGTCACGGCTCCGCGGCGGCCGCCGTCCTTCCTCCGGCGGCGGCCGCCGCGCCCGTCGCCCTCGTGGGCGGGCTGCTGAGGGCGTGTCACCCCGTGCCCGCCGCCGGGGTCACCCTCTTCGCGGGGGCGCTGGCCGCCGCGGCCCGCCCCCCCCGGCTGCTGACCGAGGCCCGCGAGGCCAAGAAGTCCGCCTCGAAGTGGCGCGGC
>NZ_JBEXKC010000102.1:0-21249 GCF_040609475.1 Streptomyces sp. NPDC004667
CGAACGACCGGGACGTCCGCCGCTACGCCCTCCGCAAGACGATCCGCAACATCGACCTCGCCGTCGAACTCGGCGCCACGACGTACGTCGCCTGGACCTTGACGCTGGAGCGGCCGTCCAGGCGGAAGTCGCCGAAGCGGTAGCGGTTGCCCTCACGGTCGGTCAGCGTGAAGCCGCGCAGGCTGACGCTGTGGCGGCCGGTGTTCTTGACCTCGACCCACTCCCCGTTCAGGGCGCGGTTGGAGCGGTCGTCGCGGTTGGGGCTGTCGTACTGGACGCCGCCGATGACGACCGCGGAGCGCTGGCCCTTGTGGTCGCGTCCGTGGTCGGCGGCGACGGCCGGCAGGGCCGCCGCGCCGATGAGGGCGCCCGCGGCCACGAGGGAGGCGACCACGCGGCGGGTGGCGAGAGAAGCAGACATGGAGATGACCCCTTCAACAGACAGCCCGGTCCGGTCTCCTGAAAGCCGGACGGGCTCCGAACGGTTCCCGGCGTCCTGCCGAGGAGCCACACTCTTTCGCCCCCGGCGCGCCAAAAGGTGGACCAATCGGCGCGTGTTGCCAAATGCGGATATATCCATGACTATCCCTTGAAGTCAATAAACATCTAAGCTGCGTTGGCGTACGCTCGTGCCCGTGCCACGTTCCCGCCTGCACCATGTCGCCGTCCTCGTCCTCGAAGGGGCCAAGCCGCTCGACGTCGGCATTCCCGCCCAGGTGTTCTCGACCCGCGCGAGCATGCCGTACGAGGTGAGGGTGTGCGGTGCCGCGCCCGGCCTGGTGACCGGCGGCGACGGACTCTCGTACTACGTCGCCCACGGCCTCGAAGCACTGGCCTGGGCCGACATCGTCTTCGTCCCCGGCTACCGCTTCCCCGACCGCGACGACCCGCCCCGGGCCGTCGTCGACGCGCTGATCGCGGCCCACGCCCGCGGCGCGCGACTCGCCGCCATCTCCACCGGCGCCTTCGCGCTCGCCGCCACCGGACTCCTCGACGGCAAACGCGCCACGACGCACTGGCACTACGCACGGGCCCTGGCGGCCAAACGCCCGCTGGTACGGGTAGACGAGAACGTCCTGTTCGTGGACGAGGGCAGCGTGCTGACCTCGGCCGGCGCCGCCTCGGGCATCGACCTGTGCCTGCACGTCCTGCGGGGCGACCTCGGGGTGGCCGCGTCGAACCACGCCGCCCGGCGCCTGGTCGCGGCGCCGTACCGCAGCGGCGGCCAGGCGCAGTACGTGCCCCGCAGCGTGCCCGAGGTGCTCGGCGAGCGGTTCGCCGCCACCCGCGAATGGGCGCTGCACCGGCTCGGCGAGCCCCTCACCCTGGAGATCCTCGCCCGGCACGCCGCCGTGTCGCCGCGCACCTTCTCGCGCCGCTTCGCCGAGGACACGGGGTACACGCCGATGCAGTGGGTCATGCGCGCCCGCGTGGACCTGGCCCGTGAGCTGCTGGAGCGGTCGGAGCGCGGCGTCGAGCAGATCGCCGCCGACGTCGGCCTCGGGACCGGATCCAACCTGCGGCTGCACTTCCAGCGGATCCTCGGCACCACGCCGAGCGAGTACCGGCGCACCTTCACGCGGGGCGAATAGCCGCGCGGGGCCTCCCTTGGCGCGATCCTTGCGGACCGTGGCAATCCCGCCGCTGTCACGGCCGCGACCAGCGGGGGAACCTGGTGGCGAACCCGAAAGGACACGCCTCATGACTCGCATCGCCATCAACGGATTCGGCCGCATCGGACGCAACGTGCTGCGCGCGCTGCTCGAACGCGACAGCGACCTCGATGTCGTCGCCGTCAACGACCTCACCGAGCCCGCCACCCTGGCGCGGCTGCTCGCCTACGACACCACCTCGGGCCGGCTCGGCCGCCCGGTGACCGTCGAGGGGAACGTCCTGGTCGTCGACGGCCGGCGCATCACCGTGCTGGCCGAGCGCGAGCCGGCGAACCTGCCGTGGGCGGAGCTCGGCGTCGACATCGTGCTGGAGGCCACCGGCCGTTTCACCTCGGCCAAGGCGGCCCGTGCCCACCTCGACGCGGGTGCGAAGAAGGTGCTGGTCAGCGCGCCCGCGGACGGCGCGGACGTCACGCTGGCCTTCGGTGTGAACACCGACGCGTACGACCCGGACCTGCACACGATCGTCTCGAACGCCTCCTGCACCACCAACGCGCTCGCACCCCTGGCCGCGGTCCTCGACGACCTCGCGGGCATCGAGCACGGCTTCATGACCACGGTGCACGCCTACACGCAGGAGCAGAACCTCCAGGACGGCCCGCACCGGGACGCACGCCGCGCCCGCGCCGCCGCCGTCAACATCGTGCCGACCACGACGGGCGCCGCCAAGGCGATCGGCCTCGTCCTGCCGAACCTCGACGGCAAGCTGTCCGGCGACTCGATCCGCGTGCCGGTACCCGTCGGGTCGATCGTCGAGCTCAACACGACCGTCGCCCGCGACGTCACGCGCGAGCAGGTGCTGGAGGCCTACCGCGCCGCGGCCGAGGGCCCGCTCGCCGGCGTACTGGAGTACTCCGAGGACCCGCTCGTCTCCTCCGACATCACGGGCAACCCGGCCTCGTCGATCTTCGACTCGGAACTGACCCGCGTCGAGGGCCGCCACGTCAAGGTCGTCGCCTGGTACGACAACGAGTGGGGCTTCTCCAACCGCGTGATCGACACGCTGCAGCTGCTCGCCGCGCGCTGACCCGCGGCCGGTGCACGGGGCGCCCGCGGCGGCGGGCGCCCCGTCCTGCTCCCAGGACGGCCGACAGGCCCTTCCCACCCACCCGGACACGGCCTCCACCGGCGGCGACAACGTTCGGTTGTCGAGCCGGCCGGACGGTTGTTGGATCCGCGGGAGCGCCTGAGATGAGCTGTGACCACAGCGGTCCGACGGACCGCGGGACAGGACACGGCCACCGAACGGAGCTCCCCATGACCGGCACCGACCCCAAAGCAGTCGTCACCCGGTACGTCGAAGCGGTGCGCGACGGCGACCTCCCCGCCATCCGCGACAGCTTCGCGCACGACGCCACCTGGACCTACCCCGGCGACCTGCCGATCTCCGGCACCTACGAGGGCCGCACCGCCATCCTGGAGGACTTCCTCGGCTCCGTCGGCCCGCTGATCCGGCCCGGCACCACCGTGATCGAGCTGACCCACGCCTTCGCCGACGGCGACCAGGTCCTCGCCGAATGGACCTCGACGGCGACCACGGTCGACGGCGCGGCCTACGCCAACCGCTGCGCCGGGGTGTTCACCGTCCGCGAGGGGCGGATCGCCGCGGTGCGCGAGTACGCGGACACCCGGCACACCGCGGACGTCCTCTTCCCCGCACACCGCCGCTGATCCCCCGGCCACGGCCGGCTAGCCGTCGCCCCACTCGTCGGGCGCCCCGCCCAGCCAGCGGATCGGCGGCCACCCCACGGCGGTCTCCAGACCGGCCGCGCGGAACATCTCGACCACATCGGCGAGGGAGTGCGCCATGCCGAGGGGGCGGTCCTCGCCGTGCACGTGCGCGACCACCGCCCGGCCACCCCCGGGAGCGACCGGATGGACGACGACGTGCAGGCGATCGGGCATGCCCCCAGCGTGCGCGCGCCGCGGCGCCCCGGCACGCCGGGCGCTCCGTACGGGCGACCCCGCACACCCGCCCGGACGGGCCGCGGCCACCGTGGCGGGCGCGCCGGCGGTCAGACGATGCCGATGACGAACGAAGCCCGGTAACCGGCCCCGTCCCGCACCGGGTTCAGCGTCAGACCGGCACCCTTGGACGCGAACCGGTCGTCGCGGGTGTTGGGGTGCGCGGGGGCCTTGCGGCGGGAGTAGGGATCGCCCGCGTACACCGTGTTGAGCAGTTCCTCGGGCAGGAACAGCTGGGAGGAGACCGCGGTGCGGCGCCCGGGGCGGACCTTGAAGTGGACGTGCGGGGCGATGTGCGCGTACCACCCCGGCACGATGGTGCGGAACGACACGCGGCCGTCCCCGTCGGTGGTCTGGGTGCCGCGCAGATAGCCGGCACCGCGCTGCGAGTACAGGCCGGAGGCATCGGCGTGCCAGATGTCCACGGCCACCTCCGCCAGCGGGGTGCACCCCTTGGCGGCCCGTACGATCTGCAGGTCCAGCCGCAGCGGGACGCCTTGGCGGTCCTCCGTGACGTCGGAGCGGATCTGGCTCTTCGGGGTGTAGTACGGGCCCTCCCCGGTCTCGGCGGCCAGGACGCAGGAGGGCGGCGGGCCGGACGGGTTCGGTGTGACGGCCCGTGCGGCGGCGGCCCGGCCGGCGGCCGCCTCCGTCGTGCCGTCCGGCCTTCCGGCACACGCCGATGCCAGACCGGTGAGGGCGGTGGTGCCGGCGGCCAGCAGCAGCGTACGTCGGCGGGTGTCCAGGGGGCGGGGCTCGGGAGTCACGGCGCGCCTTTCGCGGGGGTCGGAGCCATGGGCTCCACCGTGGCGCAGCCGCTCCCGCAGCTCTCCCGACACGCCGTCGCACGGCCGCCGCCTACCTCCCCCCGGCCGATGCGCCCGACGGATGCCGGGCCGGTCGGCGCGCTCGCCTACGGGCGGTGGGCCGTGACGACGTAGTAGTCCAGGATCCGCCGCTCGTACGCCTTCAGGAAGTTCCGCGGCCAGGTGTCCGGCGCCCACAGCCGGGACAGCCAGGCGTCCCAGCCGGCCCAGACCCGGTGGCCGATCGACTCGGCCCGCGCCCCCGCGAGCCCGGACGCCGTGAGCGCGTCGGTCAGGGCGGAGACCGGGCGGGCGATGTCCAGCCCGTTCGCGTAGGTGTCCAGCAGCAGGGCCAGTTCCCCGTCCCGGGCCGGCGAGTCGTCGGCGGTGAAGAAGCTGGCGACGGCGACCCGTCCGCCCGGACGCAGCACGCGCGCCGTCTCCGCGGCGAAGGCGGACAGGTCCGGGAAGTGCTGTGCGGCCTCCACGCTGACGACGGCCTCGAACTCGCCGTCCGCGAAGGGCATCCGCTCCGCCGCGCCCCGTACGAATCTCAGCCGTTCCGGTGCTTCGCCGAGGAGGCCCGCGTGCGCCTCCCGGGCCCGGCGCAACTGGGCGGGGTGGATGTCCATGCCGGTGACCCCGGCGGGGTGGCGCTCGCGCAGGGCCAGCGCACAGCCCATGCCGAGCCCGCAGCCCACTTCGAGGACCCGCAGCCGCTCCAGCGGCCCGGCGGCGTCGAGGACCCGTCGGTAGAGGTCCTGCTGGCTGCGGATCCGCTCCGCCTCGCCGAGCGGGGCCGTCAGGTCGATGCCGTTCCAGTAGCCGAAGTTGATGAACCCGCCGGCGAAGACCGGCTCCCCGCTCAGGTCGGCGGGCCCGTACGTCTCCCGTACCGCGGGCCGCATGACGGGGAATGAATCCTCGGCCTCGAACGCCACGCCGTGACACCTCCGGGAAACGCGGAACGCCGCCGAACGTACGGACGCGCCCAGTCTGGCAGCATCCGTACGCCCGAACGGGGCGGACCCGGACCCGTGGCCCGTGTCGTACCCCGGACGGCCGGAAACGAGCGGTACGGCAGGTGGCCGGCCGGACCGGTGGCGCGAAAGTGATCATCGATCCGGTATCCGGACGTGTGATCCCTATGCTGACGCCATGCTCGACATACCTCTTTCAGCGCTGGAAGTCGCGATGGTCCAGACGGACTCCCGCGCCCTGGACACCCTGCGGGACACCGCCGCCTTCGCGCAGGGCATCGAACAGCTGGGCTACCACCGGATCTGGTACGCCGAGCACCACCATTCGCCCGCGATCGGAGCGTTCCCGCCGGTCGTGCTGATCGCGCACGCCGCCGCCTCGACCTCGGCGGTCCGTCTCGGCTCCGGCGGCGTGCTGGCCCCCAACCACGCCCCCCTCATGCTCGCGGAGCAGTTCGCGACGCTGGCGGCCCTGCACGAGGACCGCGTCGACCTGGGCATCGGACGCGGCCCCGGGACCTTCGACGAGGGCATCGCACGGGCACTGCGCCGCGGAGCCGGACCGGTCACCGACGCGGAGTACCGCGACGACGTGGCCGCCACCCTGTCCTTCCTGGTGGACGAGGCCGCCCCGGGCCCGCTGCCGGAGCCGTGGCTGCTGGCCTCCAGCCCGGCGGGCGCCGCCCTCGCCGCGGAGCTCGGTCTGCCCGTGGCCGTGGCGCACCACATCCGGCCGGACAACACCGGGGCGGTCCTGGAGCGTTACCGCGCGGAGTTCACCCCGTCCCGCTGGTGCGAGCGGCCGCGCGTGCTGCTGTGCGTGGAGACCGTGTGCGCCGAGACGCAGGAGGAGGCCGCCCGGCGCGTCGGACCGATGGACGTCGTCAAGGCCGGGCTCCTCAAGGGGGTGAGCGACCGGCCGTTCCCCACCCCGGCGGCCGCGGCCGCGCACCCCTTCACGCAGGAGGAGCGGCAGGCGCTGGCCCACTTCCGGGCACAGCAGGCCGTCGGGACGCCCGAGACCGTCGTACGACGGCTCGCCGAACTGGCGCGCGAGACGGGCGCGGACGAGCTGATGCTCACCACGCCCGTCTACGACCTCGGTGACCGCCTCCGCTCCTACGAGCTGGTCAGGAAGTACGTGGAGGCCACCGCCGCACCATAGGCACCGGCGCGCCGCAGGCCGTGGCGGTCAGGACGGGCGGGTGGAGGAGAAGGCGGTGACGGTCACCTTGTTGTCGCACTCCGCGAAGATGCCGTCGTCCATGGCGATCTGGTGCGAGCCCGCGGCGGGGACGCCCAGGACGAGCGTGGGGAAGGTGGCGGGCGTGGCGCCGGACACGCAGTAGCCGTCGGCCTCGCCCTGGACGTTGACGAAGGTGAGCTTGGTCCAGGCACGGGCGCCCGGGGCCAGGGACACCGCGGTGGCCGGACCGCTGTGGGCGGTGGCCAGCGGGAGGTTGTGGTCGGGCGAGCCGTTGCCGGCTCCGGCGACCGTCGGGAACCCCTGGACCGTGCAGGGGTGGGCCGAGGTGTTGGTCACCGAGACGACGGCGGCACCCGTTCCCGTACCCGGCGGCCGGACGTCGGCCTGGTGGGCGTCGGAGACCTTGACCTGCCCGATCGTGCAGGGCTTGGTACCGCCGGTACCGCCGGTGCCGCCGGTGCCGCCGGAGGAGGTGACCCCGGCCGGCTTCGGCTCGGCCGGCGCGGAACCCTTGGGTGTCGCGGAGGGCGCCGACGGGGCCGAGGGCGCCGACGCCGATACCGGCGTCGACGGCTTGGCGACCGCGCCGTCCCCGCCGGTGGGCGTACAGCCCGTCATCAAGGCCGTGACCGTCATCGCTGCCGCCAGCACCGCTGCGGTCCGGCCGACGCCTGCTGTGTACTGCATGAGCGCTCCCCGAGGTCCACGACCGGTTCCGCACCGGCACGCGTGGCCGGACACGCGACCGGGCCCCGCCCGGTTCTCGGGGGCACGGGGTTGTGGCGGTTCCGTGACGTGAGGCGGACCGGACGCGGCGAGACGTGACCGGGCGACCCCCACCATCGTCGTACGGGACCGCCCGCCGCCCCCGCCGCGCGGCGGGGGGAGCCCGCGTCCCCCGCCCGGGGCATGATGACGAGGTGAACGTCTCCGCGACGGCCGGCGGCGGAGCCGGTGTCCCGGGCTCCCTCCGGGTGGCTCCCACGCCCCGGACCGCCGTCGCCTGGCTCCCTCCTCCCGCGCTGTGGCCCCCGATCCAGAGCATCCGGGCCGAGCACGACCCCCAGATCCGCCGCTGGCCACCGCACGTCAACCTGATCTTCGGCTTCGTCCCGGAGGACGACTTCGCGGCCGCGGCCCCGCTGCTGGCCGCGGTGGCCGCAGAACGGGAGCCCTTCGCCGTCCGCCTCAGCGGAGTGCGTACGTTCGGGCACCGGGCGTACGCCACGGTGTGGCTGGACCCGGCGGCAGCCGGCCTGCCCCCCTGGACGGCGCTCCAGGACGCTCTGACGGAGCCGTTCCCCCTGTGCCGCGGCCGGTTCCCCCGCTTCACCCCGCACCTGTCACTCGGTCGCACCGGCCGGGACCCGCGTCGCCTGGCCGCGGAGTGCGCCGCGCGCCTGGACAGCATGCCGGCGCGGGTCGACGACGTCGTCCTGCTCTCCCGCCGGGGCGACGGGCCCATGCAGCCCCGCGCCACGATCACCCTGGGTACCGGGGCGGTGGACTGGCACCGCGCCCCCGGCACCTGACGGCCCGTGGGACCCCCCGCCACCGTGGGCGCCCGCGGCGTGCCCTTCACCCTATGGCGGAGATCACATGCAACGCGCCGGTGCCCGCGGACACTTCCCACTGTGGACCAGCAACTGTTCGCGGACATCTACGACGCACACGCCCGGGCGGTGTACGCGCACGCCGTCCGCATGACCGCGGAGCCCGCCGGGGCCGAGGACATCGTCTCCCTCACCTTCCTGGAGGCCTGGCGGCTCCGGGAGTCGCTCGACGAGGTGGTGAACCAGCGCGCATGGCTCTTCGGGATCGCGACGAACGTCATCCGCAACACCCGCAGGGCGGCCCGCCGGCACCGCGACGCGATGGCCCGGCTGCCGCCCCCCGCCGCGGTGCCCGACGTGGCGGACGCCGTCGTCTCCCGCATCGCCGACGCCACGCACGCGGCCGCCGTCCTGGCCGTACTGCACCGCCTGCGCCGTACGGACCGCGAGGTGCTCCTCCTGTACGTGTGGTCCGGACTCGGCCACGAGGAGGTGGCACGGGCGTGCGGGGTGGCCGTGGGAACCGTGCGTTCGCGCCTCTCCCGGGCCCGCGCCCGCCTGTACAAGCTCACCGAAGCCCACCTCGCCGAGCCTGCCGCCCCGCGGAACGCCCCCGCGCAGCACCCGTCTCCCCGAACCGCCCGGGAAGGAACCCTGTGAACGCCGCCGACCCCACAGCCGACCCCGACCCGCGCCCGGAACCGTCCGAGCGCGGGGACGTCCTCCACCGCCTTCCCGGCCTGTCCGACGCGGACCTCCCCTTTTCAGGGCGCCACCGGCTGAAAGAGCACCTGATGAGCGAAGCGGAACCGACCCCGCGACGACCGTCGCGTACCCGTCGGCCGGCAGCCGTGCTGCTCGCCGCCGGAGCGGCGACCTGCGCCGTCGCCCTGGCGGTCGCCCTCGGCGGGCACGGGTCCGACGGCCGGGGTCCCGTCGCCGCCCCGCCCGAGCCGGCGGCCGTGCGGCTGCTCGACCGCGTGGCCGTCGCCGCCCGGGCCCTGCCCGCCCCGGCGCTCCGCGACGACCAGTTCGTCTACACGCGGACCACGGGACACTCCACCGCACTGACCGAGACCGCCGGCGGGGCGATGGAGGCGTCCCGCACGGACGAGTCCGCCGAACGCTGGCTCTCCGTCGACGGATCCGCCGACTCGCTCGTGCGCACCGCTCGCGGCACCTCCACGGAACCCGCGTACGGCAAGGGCGCGGGCACCCTCGGCAGCCCCACGTACCGCTTCCTGGAATCGCTGCCGACGGACCCCGGCGAGCTGCTGGACCTGATCTACGCCGACACCCGCCGCAACCACGGTCCGGGCTCGGGCTCGACCACCGGCCCCGACCAGGAGGCGTTCGTCGCGATCGGCGACCTGCTGCGGACGATGGAAGCCCCGCCCGGTGTGAGCGCCGCCCTCTACCGGGCGGCCGCGCGCATCCCCGGGGTGGTCTTCCTGCCCGAGGTGCGGGACGGGGCCGGACGCGCGGGCGTGGCGGTCGCGCGCGTCCACGACGGCGAACGCACCGAATGGATCTTCGACAAGGACAGCCTGACACTGCTCGGCGAACGCACCGTGCTCCTGGAGGACAGTGCCTGGGGGAAGGCGGGGGACACGGTGACGTCGGTGGCCGTCATCGGACGGGGCGTCGCGGACCGGGCCGGGCAGGCACCGCGGCCGTAGCGCCGCGGAGCGCGCCCGAGCCGTCCGTCTACCGCGCCCGCATCAACAGGTGGCCCCGCCGGAAGCGCTCGCCCTCGCACGGCTCCCGCAGCATGCGGCCGACCTCCACGAACCCGGCCTCGCCGGCCAGCGCCGCGAGGTCGTCGACCGGCCAGCGGTAGGCCGTCGTCACCTTGTGGTCGAAGGCTGCGACCGGGCCGCCCTCGGACTCGAAGAAGGCGAGGAGCAGGGCGCCGCCCGCCGTCAGTACGCGACGGAACTCGGCGAGGTAGGAGGGGACGTGCCCCGGCGGGGCGTGGATGACCGAGTACCAGGACAGGACGCCGTCGAGTACGCCGTCGGCCAGGTCCAAGGCGTCCATCGAACCGACGTCGAACCGCAGACCGGGGTACTCCTCGCGGGCGAGCGCGATCAGCGCCGGTGAAAGGTCGATCCCGAACGCGTCGAGTCCCAGGCGCCGCAGATGGTCCGTCACATGTCCGGGGCCGCAGCCCAGTTCGGCGACGGATACGGAACCGGATCCGGACCCGGTGGTCCGTGCGAGTTCGGCGAACGCCGCGATGACCGAGCGGTCCAGCGGGAGACCGTCGAGCGCGTCCCGGGCGAAATCGGTGTAGAGGGCGGCGAGCGCGTCGTAGGCGTCCGCGGTCGCGCGCAGGTGCGGGGCTGTTTCGGTCACGGGGACACAGTAGGGGGCCCGGGACCGGCCCCGGGCGGAGCTGCGGCCACTGAAGATTCCGCTTTCCGACACGGCAACCAAAATGTACAATTTCTACATATTTATATGAATTTTACCCATCCTTCGTGGGAGTGGCGACGAATCCCTGGGGCAACCGGAATCCGCGCTGTGCAGGAGATGAGATTCATGAACGTTCCCACCCGCTTCCGGCATCTGGCCGTCGGCGTGGCCACGACGGGCCTGCTGGCCGGGGGAGCGGCCCTCGGAGCCGCCGGCGCCGCCTCGGCCGCAGCGGCGCCGACGTCGCCCACCCCCTCCTCGTCCGTCACCTCCGTCCTCACCGACGACCATGACAACAACGGCAACGGCAACGGCAACGGCGACGGAAACGCCGACCACAACGGCGAGGGCCGTCACGACGGCAACCGCTACGGGAACAACGACGGCAACAGCAACAGCAACAGGAACGGCAACGGCTACGGCTACGCCCACCAGGACAACAACCGCGACGGCCGTCACGACGGCAACCACGATCAAGGCAACCGTCACGACCGCTGCACGTGGGAGCGCGGCCACTGGAGCAAGATCTGGATCAGGGGGCACTACGAGAAGACGTGGCACGAGGGCAAGTGGCACCCTGGTTACAAGGACCACGACGGCCGCTGGCATCCGGGTTGGAAGAGCCACGGCTGGTGGGAGAAGCACTGGGTCCCCGGCCATCAGAGCACCCACTGGGTGAAGGGGCACTGGAACTGCCACGACAAGTGGTGACCGGAGCCCGATGCGATCCCGGACCCCACCGCGATCCCGACGGTGCGGCGGCAACCGCTCATTCAGGTACAAGACTTGACGGTAGCCAGCCCGCGAGTAGACCCGCAGCGCACCGTACGGCCGACCCCGGGGGGTACGGCGGACCGCCACACCCCCGGGGTCAATGAAGGCTACGGCCGTCTGCTCCGCAACGGGGGTCACCGCCCGACGGTGTTCATCAGGACGATCGCGGCGATGTCCGCGAGGATGACGGCGACGACGCCGATGATCATGGCCCAGGCCCTCTGCGAGTCGTCCAGCTGCATGCGGTGCCTCCTGAGGGGAACGCGACCTCCGGCCATGATGGCCCCGTCCCGCGCCCGCCGCAGCCCGGCGCCGCGCCCGAGGCCGTCTGGAAGACGGGCTGACGGACCCCCGCTCCGCCGTGCCCGCCGCAGCGGACGGGGCTACCGTGGACGGGTGCGCCACCGCTTCGCAGCCTTGGCACTGACGGCCGCGCTCTGCGGGACCACACCGTCCTGCGGCGTACCGGGGGCGGCCGCCCCGGGGCTTCGGGCAGTGCCCGACGACCCGGTGGCGGCGCTCTCCGCAGGCGTCTCGGCCGTTCCCGCCGGGAAACTGCGCGCCAGCTACCGGACCGGCTGCCCCGTACCCCCGGACCGCCTCCGGCTCGTCCGGTTGAACCACTGGGGCTTCGACGGCAAGGTCCACCGGGGCGAGCTGATCGTCCACCGCGACGCCGTCGGCCCCCTGCTCCGCGTGTTCGCCCGGGCCTTGGAGGACCGGTTCCCGATCCGGCGGATGCGCGTCACCGCCGAATACGGCGGCAGCGACGAGCGGGCCATGGCCGCGGACAACACCTCCGCGTTCAACTGCCGACGGGTCACCGGCGACCCGGCCCGGCTCTCACGGCACGCCTGGGGCGACGCCGTCGACATCAACCCCGTCGAGAACCCGTACGTCGACCGCTACGGCACGAGCCACCCGCCGAACGGGCGGCCCCACCTCGACCGCGACCGCGCGGGCCCGGGCGTGATCCGCCCGGACTCCGCCGTCACCAGGGCCTTCGAGGCGGTGGGCTGGTCCTGGGGCGCCCGCTGGTCCGAGCCGGACTACCAGCACTTCTCCGCGAACGGCGGCTGAGGACCGGCCGGGACCGGAGGCGGGTCTCAGCGGCACAGGGCCGTGTCGACCACGTCCTCGCCGTGTTCCATGGCCGCCTTGCCGGCCGGCTGGATGGTCACCGCGATGTCGACGGCCGCCCGGCCGTCCTCCCTGACCCCGCCCCGGGTCCCGTACCCCGGGAAGCTGCCGCCGTGACCCCAGTACCCCTCGCGGTCCTCGACGCTCGCCAGTACACCGGGCATGCCGTCGGAGCGCACCACGGCATTCCTGCCCTGACCGTTCACGCACGGCTCAACTCCTGTGGAATCGTCTGGAAACCTGCAAGCGCGCCGGGACCGGCATGTCGGTGTGCGAGGTCCCCGGACGATGCGGCTACCGCCCGGGGCCGGGTGGGGCTACCCGCCCCGGTGGCCCGCCGGAGGGCGTCCGGTACGCCGAGACCCCGCCCGGGCCGTGAGGTTCACGGCTGGGACGGGGTCTCGGACGACCGGTCCGGCTCGGGGACGGGCTCAGGTCCGGGCCGGCTCCGCGGAGGGCCCCTGCGCCGGCTGCGGCTTCGGCTGCGGCTCCGGGCGCGGACGCGGGTGGACCGCCTCCTGCGGCAGCCTGGGCTCCAGGCGAAGGACACCCAGGGCCGAGACGGTCGCACCCGCCGCGAGCACCACCCACATCGCCGTCGGCGACAGGGTGAGCAGGGCCGTCAGCACGGCCGGCGCCAAGGCGCTCGGCACCGCCCACGAGAGCTGGTAGACCGCGAGGTGACGGCCGCGGGTCTCCTCCGGAGCGGCCTGCGCGCACAACGCCGACGCCGTGGCGCCGTGCATCAGCTCGCCCGCCGTGAACAGGGCCGTCGCCACGAACACCCCCACCAGGACGACCGACTTGTCGCCCACCCCGGCGAGCGCCGCGAACACGACGAACGACGAGGCGAACACCGCCGCGCCCAGTGCCACCGCACGGGTGCGGCGGAAGGCGACGAGCGCCCGGGTGACCGGGATCTGCAGGAGCGCGATCCCGACCGTGTTGACCGCGTACAGCACACCCACGAGCGAGGTCGAAGCCCCCAGGTCCTGGGTGACGTACGCCGGGATGCCGACGGCCAGCACCGTGTAGCCGAACGCCGTCGGCACGTTGAGCAGGGTCAGGGCGAGGAAGGGCCGGTTGCGGGCCACGAGCCGGTAGCCGCCCTTGCGGGAGACCCGGGGGGCCGCGGAGTCCGGTGCCGTCCTGGGAATCGGGATGGAGCCGAAGCACACGGCGGCCAGCACGTATCCCGCGGCCGTGCAGAACACGATCACGTAGTAGAACGCGTCGCTGCCCAGGGCGAGGACCGCACCCGCGATCAGACCACCCACGCCCAGACCGGCGTTGCGCAGACTGCGCTGCGCGGCGAGCAGCTTGTCCCGCTCCGTGCCCCGGACGAACTCGGCGATGAAGGACTGGATCGCCGGCGGGTACGAGGTGTCGCCGAGCGCGACCAGGAGGATCACGGCGAACATGCTGACGCCGTTGTCCACCAGCGGGTACGTACAGAACCCGGCCGCCCGCAGCAGGTACCCACCGGTGACCACGGCCCGGGCCCCGAACCGGTCGATCAGGACGCCCGCCGCCGGATTGCTGACCAGACCGATCACGGCGGCGGCGGTCATCAGGGTGCCGACCTGCGTGAGCGGCAGCCCGGTGACGTGGTGGAAGTACAGCAGGGACAGGGGCAGGTACATGCCGGCTCCGGTGGCGTCGACCACCATGCCCAGCATGTAGCGCGTCTTCGCCGACAGGCGGGCTCCGGTCATGGCGCGTCCCCGATCTCGCTGTGCTCCCGCACCCACACCCCGAGCTCGCGCAGCCGGCGCTCGCACTCCGTGCGGTTCGGCGCCGTGCCGACCGCGGCGGCGAGGAAGTCGGAGGAACCGGAAGCGGGCGCGATGACCTGGCCCTCCTCGGCGTAGAGCCAGAAACCGGCGAGCCACGGCTCCTGGGGCTCCTGCGGCAGCGAGCGCACCAGACCCGGCTGCTTCATCAGGAGCATCTGTCCCGCCATGCACCGTGGCGCGGGCAGCTCACCGGACTCCGCGCGCTGCCGTACGGCCGCGTGGAGCTCGTGGCCGGCATCGGCGCGCACCGCGTACTCGCCGAGGTGCACGCCGAACAGCGTCCCGAAGACCTCGCGGATCTTCGCGCCGCCGGGCCGGCAGGCGATCTCGCACAGCACCAGCCGGTCGTCCGGGGTGTGGAAGACCTCCATGTGGAAGGCGTAGTCGCGCAGCCGGGAACCCTCGGGGGCGAGCGCGGCCAGGACCTGCTCGGAGAGGTCGAGCAGGCGCGGGGTGATCGGGTCGTCCGGGTCGAGGGTGAGGTCGATGCGCGGACCCGCGTCGGAGGCGAAGGAGGACAGGTCGTACTGGTACTGCGACGGCCAGGCCATCGCCACCCGCCCGTCCGCCACCAGACCGTCCACGTGGCACATGCGGCCCGGGACGTAGCCCTCCAGCAGGACGTCGTCCCGCTCGCCCGCGCCGTACACCTCCGCCAGGCACTCCTCGAAGGACGCCTCGTCCTCCAGGATGCGCAGGCCGATCGCGTTGAAGCCCTGACGCTCCTTGAACACGACCGGGAAGCCCTGGGCCTCCGCGAACGTCCGGGCCTCCTCGGCGGTGCGCGGCTGCAGCCAGGCCGCGACCTCGATGCCCGCCGCCTGTGCGCGCGTCTTCATCAGGGCCTTGTCGCGGAACGGCAGTACGTCGCCGTACCAGGCGCCCGGCAGCCCGAACCGCTCGCGCAGCCGCGCGGCCCGCAGCATGTCCGCCTCGTGCAGCACCGTCACGCCGGTGATCTCGTGCTCGGCGGCCAGTTCGAGCGCGCGGGCGTCGACCTCGTCCGCGTCGAAGTCGTCGAAGATCTCCAGCCGGGTGTAGCCGAGGTCGCCGTCGGGCACCTTCTCACCGGCGAGTTCGATCTTCTCGCGGGAACCGAGGAGGACGATGTCGCCGGTGTGCTCCGGCAGCCAGGACCGGAACGGGAACGGCTCCAGCGGGTTGCGGTGCAGGATCAGCAGGTTCTCGCGCCGCTTGACCTCGGCCGGCCGCGCGAGGACGGTCTCCCCGTCCGGCTGCGCGAGGGTGATGCGGATGTGCTCCCGTATCACCTCGGCGCCTCGGCGTATCGCCGCCGTGGTGTCCCCGGCGGAGACGGCGATCAGGCCGAGCCGGTCCCAGTTGTCCTTCAGCGGCCGTACGTCGTCGCCGGGCCGGGCACTGACGCGGACGTCGATGACGCCCTGCGCGGCACGCGCCTCCTCGACCCCGGCGACGGACTCCACACGGGTGCCCGGCGTGCCGACCAGGGTGCGCACGGCGGCGCCCCCTCGTGCCCGGGGGCGGTCGGGCAGCTCCTCGGCCAGGCCGAAGGGGTGGGCGAGCGCGAGCGTGCTCAGGTCGATGCCGAAGGCGCTCTGCACCAGCTCGGGGATGGCGTCACCGGCGATCCGGTTGTGGCCCTCGATCACGCGCGGGCCCTTGGCGGTGAGGCGCACCTCGGTGTGGCACACCCCGTCGCGCATGCCCATCACGTCCAGGAAGCCGCGCACCGCGTCGCGCGCCGCGTCCTCGTCGGCCGCGGACAGCCGGGCCGGGACGGCGTGGCCGAGCTCGGCGAAGTGGCCGTCCGAGGTGAACTTCTCCGTGATCGTGACGATCACGTGGCGGCCCGCGAAGCTGAAGGACTCGACGCTGAACTCGGGTCCGTCCAGGAACTCCTCCATCAGGAAGTCCTGCAGGACGAACAGCGAGGAGACGCGGTCGGTCCGGGTGCCGGAGAGCCGGACCACCTCGTCCCAGACCCGGTCGGCGTCCTCGGGTCCCCCGACCCGCTGCACACCGATGCTCGCGGTCGCGTCGACGGGCTTGACGATGAAGGGGAAGCCGTACTCGGCCCCGAAGGCGTCCAGGTCCTCGCGGGCACGCAGGGAGCGGGCACCGACGGCGTGCGCGGGGTCGTGCTCGGCCACGTAGCGCCGCATGGCGGCCTTGTCGCGGATCCGGGCGGTCACCTCGTAGCCGGTTCCACCGAGGCCGTACAGGTCGTTGATCCGACCCGCGTTCTCCAGTCCGGGCTCGGTCAGGGAGAGGGCCGCGGCGAAGCCGGGGCCCTCGTGCCAGGCCCGTACCAGGGGTTCGACCAGCGACCAGTCCGTGAAGTCCACGACCTCGACGGCAGCGGCGAGCGCGTTCTGCTCCTCGCTGACCTTGGTGGGGTGCTGGAGCAGCAGCACGCTCAGCCCCAGGTCGTGGGCCTTCCGCACGGTCTCGTCGGTCCCACCGACGAGCACCAGGGTGCGCTCGGGGTTCATTCGCTCTCATCTCCCCCTGCGTCAGCAGGGCATCTGGCTCGTACGGACTTCGTGGACGGGAGGGATCCGGGGGCGTACGGGATGTGCCGTCGGTCTTCGAAAGGTAACCAGGCGCGCTCGCACGCGACTTGCACCCGCCTGGGCCGGAGCTCGCGCGGAGATCAGGCATCGGTCGGGCTCGACCGGGGGACGACTCGACCACGACTCGGGGCCGGCTCGCACCGGAGCGGAGCCGGGTCCGGCGTCGGGTGGCCCGGGATCCCGCAGCACGGATCCGTGTGCCGCGCGTCACACGTGGCGCCCTTGGGTCCGGGGGCCGCCCCGCGTCCACGATGGGGCCATGGAGATAGGCATCGCACTGCCCCAGTACGGCAGCCACGCGCAGGCCGACCGGATCGCCGGCTTCGCGCGCGACGCGGAGGACGCGGGCTTCGACTCGCTCTGGGTGGGGGACCGGTCGCTGACCCCGGTCGAGCCCAGCGACCTTTACCCGGGCCACACGCCGAGCAACCCGTACCCGCCCGAGTACCGCACCTTCCTCGACCCGCTCACGGTCCTGACCGTCGCCGCCACGGCGACCACCCGGGCCCGGCTCGGCACCAGCACCCTCAACGCCCCCTGGTACCCGCCCCTGTTGCTGGCCCGTACCCTCACCTCGCTGGACCTGGTCTCCGGCGGCCGACTGGACGTCGGATTCGGCATCGGGTGGCTGCGCGACGAATACACCGCGGTCAACGCCGAATTCGGCCGGCGCGGAGAGCGCCTCGACGAGATCCTCGACATCGTCCAGGGCATCTGGACCCGGGAGGAGTTCGAGCACGAGGGCCCGCACTGGCGCGTCCCGCGCGCCCACGTGGGGCTGCGGCCGGCGCAACGGCCCCACCCGCCGGTCTACCTGGGCGGCTTCTCGCCCGCCGCGATGCGCCGGGTCGGACGCCGGGCCGACGGCTGGGTCGGAGCCGTCCTGCCGCCCGAGCGGCTGACCGCGCTCTGGGACACCGCCCGGCGGGCCGCGGAGGAGGCCGGCCGGGACCCCGGCACGCTGCGCCGCACCATCCGCTTCAACCCCGGGCCGGGTGCGTCGTACGAGGAGGTCGCGGCGGTCCTCGCAGGGGTCGGGGACACCGGTGCCGACGGCTGCTTCGTCGACTACCAGCAGTGCGTGCGCGAACCGGACGAGGCGCTGGAACTGGGCATCAAGGTCCTGGAGCGCGTACGGGCCGGATAGCGGCCCGCCACCCCGGTGTCCGCACACCCCGGGTGTCCCACACCCCGGCGCCCCCACACCCGGGCCCCCGTCCCGGCACCCTGTTCCCTGAGCCCGGAACCCCTCGGGAGAGGATGGCCGGGAGCACGAGGACGAGGGGGCGCGGGGGACGTGGGCGACGACAGGTTGCGGGATCGCGAGGGCTACGAGGCACTGCTGGCCTCCATGGGGCTGGAACCCCTGGGGACCTGGTGGCTGCCGGGCGTACGGAAGGCCGCCACGGCGCGACGGCTCCTCGCCGTGGCGGCGGCGGAGGGCGAACCCGCCGCCGGCCCGGCCGAAGCGGCCGCACTCCTCCTCGGCGGCGGCCGCGAGTTCCTGCTCGCGTTCGAGGGGCCGTGGTCCCCGCGGGGCTGCATGGGCCATGCGTGGCGCCGGGTCCGGATCAGCGCCGCCGATCCCGTCGCGGCCCTCGCCGGCATCCTCACCGGTGCGGATCCCGATCCGCGGGGTCTGCTCCTCGCCACGACGGACGGGGACACCGTGGCACGGGTGGGCGCCGGTCCCGGCGCCCCGCGGCCGCTGGTCCTGACCGGGGTGGACGCGCGGATCGCCGCGGCGGCCGAGGCCGGTGCCCGACGGGGCGCCGAGGACGACGCGGCGGCCTGGGAGGCGTTCCTGGCGGGCCCCGCCCCCGCTCCGGCCGTCGTGGACGCCTGGGCCGAAGCCCTCACCGTCAACCCGGCCACCCCCGACCCCGTCCGACGGGAACTGCTCCACTCCTGCCCCGAGCTGTGGTGGCGGCTCCCGCCGGACGAGCTCGTGGAGCTGGCCCTGGCTCACCCGGATCCCAAGGCCACGCTCCGGGCCATCGATCTGGGGCGCGGGCTGACCCCCGCCCACTGGACCCGGCTCCTGCGCGCGGCCGCGACCGAACGCGAACGGTGGCTGCTCACGACGCTCGCCGCCGACTGGCGGGTCGCCCTGGACGAGGAGACCTGCGCCCTGCTGGCAGCCGATCCCTCCACGCGCGTCCGGGCCGAAGCCGCCGGACTGACCGGACTCCCCGAGCGCCAGGCCGCCCTGCTGGCCGAGGACCCCGACGCCGGGATCCGGGCGAGGGTCTGCCGGACCTCCTGGTCCGTACTGCCGGCCGACCGCCGCCGGGCCCTGCTCGCCGACGGGTCGGCCGGAGTACGGACCGCGGCGCTGCTGCGCGACCACGAGGCCCGGCTGCTCTCGAGTGAGGACTTCGTACGGGAGGAGCTGGGCGAGCCGGCCGTCGAGAGCTGCCGTCTCGGCCCGGACCTGGTCGAGCACCTCCTCGCCACCGGCGACGCGCGCCTGCGCAGGGCGCTCGCCGCCAATCCCCGCCTCGATCCGCGGACCGTGGCCCGGCTGGCCGAGGACCCGGACGACTCGGTGCGGTACACGGTCGCGCTCCGCGCCGACCTCACCGAGGAACAACGGGCCGCGATCCGGGTGGACGTCGACCCGTCCGGCATGTCCCACACCCTGCCCTGGGTCGCGGACCGGCACGAGGACCCGGAGGCCATGCGCGTGCTCGCCGCCTCCTCGCACGTCCTGGTGCGCCGGAGCGTGGCCCGGGCCCGGCGGCTCCCGCCGGACGTGGTCCAACGGCTGGCGTGGGACACCGACCGGGTGGTGCAGCTGTTCCTCGCCGAGTCCTGCGAGGACGCCCCGGCCGAGATGCTGCTGCGGGTGTGGACCTGGTGGACCGGCAGCCTGTCGTCCCCCGGACGCCCCCGTACGCACCCCAACTTCCCCCGCGAAGGCCTGCTGAGGTTCGCCGACGACCCGCACGGACGGATGCGCCGGCTCGCCCTGGACGATCCGCAGTCGCCCCCGGAACTCGTCTCCCGCTTCGCCGGGGACCGCGACCCGGAGGTGCGGTACCGGGCGGCGGAGGACCCGCGCCTGCCCGTCGCCGACGCGATCCGCCTGACCGAGGACCCGGCCGACTCCGTACGCGCGGCCGTCCTGCGGCACGGCCCCCTCCCCGCGGCCGTGCTGGCGGCGAGCCTGCGGGACCGGGAGACGGTGGGTGACGCCGCCCGCAACCCGGGCATCCCGCCCCACGTGGTCCGCGCCATGGCGGCCCGCTGCACCGCCTTCACCGCACAGGCGAAGGAAGCCTGACGGCGCCCCCTCGCGGGTCCTGCGCGGCGGCCTCCTCCAGCAGGTGGTGCTGGAGGCGTGCGTGGCGGAACTGGTAGACGGCGCCGACCCGGCGCAGGACCCCGCGCCGGTAGGCGTCGTCGAGGAAGTCGACGGTGGCCCAGGGGAGACGGCCGGTCAGGGGAAGCCAGAGGCGGGCCAGGAGCACCCACTGGCCCCAGGCGGTGAACGCCAGGGCGTACGAGAACGAACCGGCCAGGCCGCCGACGGCGCCCAGCGCGAGCCCGTCGGCCAGGGGCCAGCTGAGGGGACCGGCGACTCCCCGGAGGAGTTCGGTGATCAGACGGCCGCCGAAGGCGATGACCAGGGTGAGCATGGGCGCGAGGAACAGGGCCTGGCGCACCACGATGCTGCGGTTGACGGCCAGCAGGTCCGTCGGCGTGGCGGCGGATCCGAGGTCGAGGGGGGTCTCCAGGGCGGCGACGAGTCCGAGCACCAGGCCGCCCGCCAGGGCGAACGTGAGCCCGTACACGAGGGAGTTGACGACGGTCGCCTCGATCAGCACCGCGCGGGGCGTTCCGCGGGCGCCGGTCAGCAGGGCTCCGGTGGTGAAGCCGAGCCCGCAGCCGAGGCCCAGGACGAAGCCGCCCAGGAGTCCTGCAGAGCACAGCGTGGCGCACCTGCGGGCGGCCGGGCCGTCGGCCCGGCGGACCCGTCCGCGTCCGGGCAGGCGCATCCGCACGCGCGACGGCGCGAACGCCCTGACGCCGAACACGGCCAGGAGCGCGTAGACCAGCCCGAAGGAGAGGCCGACCACGGGGCCGAACAACAGCGCGTCCAACAGGCCCGCGCCCAGTGCGAACGCGGCGCTGTGACCGGCGGCCAGGTTCTTTGCCGGGAAGACCAGCCAGTCGGCGACGCCGGTGACCAGGGAGCAGGCGAGGACGACGGCCAGGACGCGGGAGGACAGCCGGACCGAGTCCCGCAGTTGCCACCAGGCCAGGTCCTGGCGTTCGAGCCGATCGGGCCCGTCCAGGTGTCCGGCGAGGTGGACCAGGTAGTGCCGGGCGCGTTGCGGGTCCCAGCCGCGGCGCGGCCGGGCCCGGCCGCGGGGCCC